>CANRLG010000010.1 GCA_947631415.1 uncultured Clostridia bacterium | reverse complement strand
CTTAAAGGCTAAAAACTCTTTATAAAAAACATTGCAAGAAACTTGCAATGGAGTGAATCTTTGATTCACTTTTGTTCGATTTAATTTCTTGAAAAAATACATAAAATAGTGTACTATATTGGTGAGGTAATGGTTATGAATAAGAAAATAGGATTTGTTTTAATTTATTTTTGTATGTTTATGTTTATTGTCTTGTCTAGTGGTACTTCTGTACAAGCTATAAATGTAGATGAAGGTGAAATACTAACAATGGGTGGACACACTATAAAAAAAGACACCAAAATAGATGAAATAGAAAGTTTGTATGGAGAGCCAAAGATAATTTCAGATAATGCCTTTGGAGGAAACTCTTATACATTTTTTGATGATAATTATACATGGTATTTACATGTAGAAATGAATGAAGCAGGAGATATACGTGGTATTGGGTGTATATCTGATGATTTTGAAAGTGCAAAATTTAAAGCAGGACAAGATAAAAGTTATTCATATTCTCTACTTGGAGGGGCAGGAGTAGAAGGTTATAGAACAGGAAAACTCATAGCATTCTATTCACCAGTAAATGCTAATTATAGCGAAAGAGAAGAATACTTTTCAAGATTAAAGACAAATGAAGCACATTATATATATGAACTTCAAGCACCTTCTGTATATGCTAGTAAAGTATATGCACAAAAAAGAGGAAAAACATTTGAACAAGAAGCAATGCCATTAGAGTTGTTTGATTATGTTGAAAAACTTCATGATAATAATGTTAGTGTATGGAATTATGCTCAGGCTTCTGCTAAAACTTCTTCTATTCAATTAATAGGAAGTGGTTTAATTGAATTTTATGAGTGTTTACCTAACCCTATAACTCTTGCAGAAAGAACACAGGCTTATTCTGCAAATTCAGGTACATTTAAGTATATTTTATATGAACTTGGACTTTTTGATTATGATAATTCATATTATAGAGCAACAGATGGATTATTTTTCGTAGACCCATCATTTATAACTGAAAGGAAGAAAGTTGAATTAAATCAAGAAGAAAAAGATAAACTAAAGAAAGTGTCTGAAGCATACGAAAAATATATAACTCTTGCTAAAGAAACAGAACAAATAAATGCTTTTGATATTATACCACAATATACCACATATCCTTTAACTGCAGGAAAGCTTAATTTGAAACATTTACAAGTTTCTACAGACTTTTTAAATGTGATAAGAGCAGGAATAGGACTTGATGGTTACGAATATGATGAAGATATGGCAAATAGTGCACAATATAAAGCAGCACTTAATACATATTTGAATAATTACTATGATGGTGATGATAAACAAAGTTCATATTCTCATCAGTATGATAAACCAGAAGGAATTGACCAGAATTTTTATGATACTGCAATGAAATATTATAATGAAAATTTATATATGGGAAATCACTTAACAGGAATTATATATGCGTTAGATGATACGTATGATACTCCATATTGTGGACATAGACAATCATTATTATACCCATATTTTACTAAATGGGGAATAGGTTGGGTAGGTTCAGGACTATCTATAAATATGCAGAGTTGTCAAAAATTTGGAGGACATAGAGATAGTGATATTGAAATTGTAGCATGGCCAGCAAATGGAATTACTTTAATTGATGCTTTAGTTACAACTACACCATATTGGACTTGTGACCTATATAATGGACCTTATGATTTTAGTACAATAGATAAAGTGGTAGTTAAAAACTTAAGTACAGAGCAAGAATACAATATAACTAATTTTACTAAATCATCAAACTTTGTTGGATTTAGTGGTTCAAGTATAACTTATGAAGATGGAGATGTGTTTGAGGTAATATTTAAAAATGTAACTAACACAAATACACATGCAATGCAAGATTATTCTTATCGTTCTGTATTTCGTAAATTTAGTGGCTCAACAAGTGTTGATGGAGAAGAATTAAATACACCAGAAAGTGTAACAATATCTATAGGTGAGGAGTTAAAACTTCCTGTGACACTAGAGTCTAGTTCAAATAACAAACTATTAAGATTTAAGTCATCAAGTGATGAAATAGTAAAAGTAAGACAAAATGGGGTAATAACAGGAGTAAGCAGAGGTTTTGCAACTATAGATGTAACATCAGCACTAGGAAGTGAGAAAGTTATACAAGTAAATGTAGTGGACTTTATTAAAGGGGATATTAACGGAGATAAAATAGTAAATTCAACAGATGCAGCTATTGTATTAGATAAATATAAAAATGATAATGCTACTACAAAAGATTATAATATAGCAGATATGAATGAAGATGGCATATTAAATTCAACAGATGCTGCAATGATACTAGATATATATAAAGCAAGTTAATAGTTAAGGTACGGGTAGTTTCTATCCGTACTTTTGCTATATAATGGGCATAGTTAAAATTCTAATTAATTGACAAAAGTAAAAAATAATAATATAATTACTCGCGAGTATTTAAGTTTTAGGCATAAAAGGAGATATAATGTTAGAAAAGATTAATTTTCCAAATGATGTAAAAAATTTAACAAAAAAAGAAAAAATAGAACTTGCACAGGAAATTAGAGAATATATACTAGATGTTGTTTCTAAAAATGGTGGACATTTAGCATCAAATTTAGGTGTAGTAGAGCTTACCATTGCACTTCATAGTATATATAATACTCCAGAAGATAAAATAATATGGGATGTAGGTCATCAAAGTTACGTACATAAAATACTTACAGGTAGAAAAAAAGAATTAGAAAATATGCGTAAATTTGGAGGCATAGCTGGTTTCCCAAAGACAAAAGAGTCAAAATATGATGCTTTTAACACAGGACATAGTTCAACATCTATCTCTGCAGGACTTGGTATGGCAAGAGCTAGAGATTTGAAAGGCAAAAAGAATAGTGTAGTAGCAGTAATTGGAGATGGTGCACTTACAGGTGGTATGGCACTTGAGGCTTTAAATGATGTGGGCTTTAGCAAGTGTAATATGACAGTTATCTTAAATGATAATGAGATGAGTATTAGTCAAAATAAGGGAGGATTAAACAATCTTCTTGGCCATTTAAGAACTAAAAGATTATATACTAGAACAAATAATTTAGTAAAAAGAGGTTTTAGTAAAATACCAAAAATTGGTCCAAAGATAGTAAAAAGAATTCAGTCATTAAAAATGTCTATGAAACAACTATTACTAAAAGGAAATGGAATGTTTTTTGAAGACATTGGATTTACATATTTAGGGCCAGTAGATGGACACAATATTACAAAACTTGAGAGTATACTTAGATTAAGTCAAAAAATAGAAGGACCTGTACTTATACACGTATTAACTAAAAAAGGAAAGGGTTATTCTATTGCAGAAGAAAATCCAGATAAATTTCATGCAACTTCACCTTTTAATATTGAAACTGGACTTGCAAAAACAGAAAAAGGTAAAGATTTTTCTAGCGTATTTGGAGATAAACTAGTAAAACTTGCAAAAAAAGAGGATAAGATTGTAGCTATTACAGCTTCAATGAAAGATGGAACAGGACTTAGAGAATTTCAAAAACAATTTCCAAAACGTTTTTTTGATGTTGGTATTGCAGAACAACATGCACTAACTATGGCAGCAGGAATGGCACAAGAGGGAATGATTCCATTTGTACCAATTTATTCTTCTTTTTACCAAAGGGCGTATGACCAAGTAATTCATGATATCGCTATGCAAAATTTACCAGTAATAATGTGTGTAGATAGAGCAGGAATAGTTGGAGCGGATGGAGAAACTCATCAAGGAATGTTAGATATGGCATTTTTTAGACTTGTACCTAATTTAGTTATTATGGCACCAAAGAACTTTAGAGAACTTGAAGATATGTTAGAATTTGCGATAAAACTTAAAAGACCTGTTGTTATCCGTTATCCTAGAGGTGAAGAAGAAAAAGACCAAGATATTAAAGAAAATACAAATTCTAAAATAGAGCTAGGTAAAGCAGAAGTATTAAAAAGTGGTACAGATATTACAATAGTGGCTATTGGAAAAATGGTTCCAAGAGCCCTTAAAGTAGCACGTGAACTAGCTAAGAAAAAGAAAAGTGTGGAAGTAATAAACGCAAGATTTCTTAAACCACTAGATGATAATATTATTATGAAAAGTATAAAACGAACTAAGTATGTAGTAACAATAGAGGATGGAACAAAAATAAATGGTCTTGCTACTGCTGTAAAAGAATTAATAGTAGATAAGAATATTAGAAGTGTTAGAGTTAAGACTTTTGCATATCCAGATGAGTATATCAGACATGGTACAGTTACTGAACTTGAAAATTTATATAACATGAGCACTAAAAAAATTGTAGAAGAAATAGAAAAGGATATTGTATCAAGCAAAAAGAACAAAATAATTAAAGTTTAATATAAAAGTGAGTAACATCACTAGAAAATATAAAAATGGTTTTAAAGGCAAATATGAAAAGATGAAGAATATGTTTTCTCCATCTTTTTTTATAGCTCATTTGGTTGAGAAATAGTAGTTTTAATGATATAATAGTGAACGTAGAACAAGGAGAGAGGTATATATGGCAACTAATACGGTGTTTTTTTGTAAAGAATGTGGCTATGAATCGGCTAAATGGATGGGAAAATGTCCAGGGTGTAATAGTTGGAATAGTTTTGTAGAAGAAAAAATTACAAAGAAAAATAGTTCTAAAACTGAAAATGGACATAATGCTACATTTACAAATAGTTCCACTGTAAAAAAACTAAATGATATTGTAGTAACTAAAGAAGTAAGACTTGATACAGGCTATGAGGAATTAAATAGAGTATTTGGTGGAGGAATAGTTGAGGGGTCACTTAACTTAATAGGTGGAGAGCCAGGAATTGGTAAATCTACTTTAATTATGCAAGTGTGTGAAAAACTATCTCAAAATGGGAAAGTATTATATATTTCTGGAGAAGAATCTGAAACTCAAGTAAAGTTAAGGGCAGATAGATTAGGTGTAAATTCAGATAATATTTTGTTCTATAATGAAACAGATATTGATACTATAGAAAATAAGATACAAGAAATAGAGCCTAAGTTTTGCATAGTAGACTCCATTCAGACTATGTATGATGAAAATATTTCTTCTACACCTGGTAGTATTTCTCAAGTAAAAGAAGTAACCGCTAGACTTATGTATGTAGCAAAAAGAAACAATATTACTACAATAGTTATTGGTCATGTAACAAAAGATGGAGTAATAGCAGGACCACGAATACTAGAACACATGGTAGACACAGTTATATATATTGAGGGCGAAAGATTTCTAACTCATAGAATAATTAGAGGGGTAAAAAATAGGTTTGGCTCAACTAATGAAATTGGTATTTTTGATATGAAAGATGAAGGAATGGTAGAAGTTACAAATATGTCAGATGTATTTTTAACAAAATCTGAGAAAAATCTACCAGGTACTGCAATCGTTGCAACTGTTGAGGGCTCATCTACAATACTTATGGAAGTTCAAGCCTTGACTACTCATTCGTATTATAATAATCCTAGAAGAGTTGCAAATGGAATAGATTTAAACAGGCTTAATATGTTAATAGCTGTCTTAGAAAAAAGATGTAATTTGAATTTAAGTACACAAGACATATATGTAAATGTTATTGGAGGTATGAGAGTAGATGAACCTGCTGTAGATTTAAGTGTTGCAATGGCTATTTTTTCAAGTTACAAAAATATAGCTATTTCACCTAAGACTGTATTTTTAGGAGAAATTGGACTTACAGGTGAGATACGTAATATAACTAATTTTGAAAAACGTATAAAGGAAATATCTAAGTTAGGATATGACACTATTTATACAAATAAAAAACAAATAGAAAGCATAAAAGAGAATATAGATGCTACACTTATTGGGGTAGCTACAATAGATGAAACAATTAGTAAATTTATGTAAGGAGGAGTAAGATTTGGCAAAAGATGAATTAACTGAAATATTAAGAAAAGTAGCACCAGGAACTGCACTAAGGTCTGGACTAGACAACATATTAAGAGCAAAAACAGGGGCATTAATTGTACTTTCAGATGAAGATAGTATAGCAGAAATACTAGATGGAGGATTTAAAATAGATATAGATTTTACTCCAGCAAATATTTATGAACTATGTAAGATGGATGGCGCTATAATAGTAAGTGGAGATTTAAAGAAGATACTAAGAGCAAATGTCCAACTTCTACCAGACCACAATATTAAAACAGTTGAAACAGGTACTAGACATAGAACAGCAGAACGTGTTGCAAAACAAACAGATAAAATGGTTATTTGTATATCTCAAAGGAGAGGAATAATTACTATCTTTAAGGGAGATTATAGATATGTAATTAAAGAAACTCAAGCCGTAGTTATACAGGCAACACAAATGCTTGAAACTGTAGAAAAATATAAAAAGGTATTAGACCATTTACTAAGTGTCTTAACAGAACATGAATTTGACGATATTGTATATTTAGAGCTTGTAGCAAATGTAATTTATAGAAGTGAACAGGTACTACGTATGAAAAGTGAAGTAGAAAAGGTAATAGTTGAACTTGGTAATGAGGGCACATTACTTAATAGTCAATTATTAGAACTAGTAGATAATGTTGAAGTAGAAGAAAAACAAATAATTCAAGATTATAGAGTTCAACCTAAAACAAGAAGTAAGAAAGATGTAGAAACTATACTATCAGATATTAGAAAATTAGATAGAAAAACTCTACTAGATTCAGAAAAAATAATAAAGCTACTTGGATATGAGTCAGATAGTACAACAGAGTTATTAGATAGAAATGTATCGCCAAGAGGCTATAGAGTATTAAATAAAATACCAAAAATGCCAAATACAGTAATTGAAAAAATAATAGACAATTTTGGTTCATTACAAAAGGTATGCAATGCTACAGTAGTACAATTAGATAATGTAGATGGAATAGGTGAACGTAGAGCAAAGATAATTAACCAATCTCTTAAGAGATTACAAGAACAAAATATTATAAAACTATATAATATATAATAGGCAGGGTGTAAAATGCACCTTGCTTTTTTATGTAAGTATTTAAAGTTATATATGCCTAAAAATACAAAATGTAACGAAAATGTAATATTTTAATTTTTGTAAATTAGAAAACTAAAATAATTAGTAAAATAATAGCAAAAATCGGATGCTACAGGTTACATAAAAAGGCTTGAAATAGCTATTTTCAATCATTTTTATAAATTAAATAATTTAATAATAATTTAAAATAAATTGAAAATTATAAAATAAAATTTAAAAAAAAGTAGCCTTTTAAAATAAGTAAAAACAGCCAAACTACTTAACATAAAGTCAAAAATGTGGTATAATATAAATATGAGGAAGAGGGTGAATGATATGAAAAAGTATACATTATCTATTATATTATTAACAATGTTCATTTTAGGATTTCAAACAACTTATGCAGCAGAAGATGTTACAACAGATAATGAGGCAGATTTATTAGATGAATTTGATTTAGGTCAAGCACCAGTATTCAAATTTTCAGTAGTACAAAATAATGAAAGCTTATATCCTGTAAGTGGTGCATCAATTAAACTATACTATAGAGATGGTGAGCAATTTGTAGAATTAGGCTCTATGTATAGTGAATATCAAGGAATGAACCTAGTATCAAATGAAAATGGTGAAATAGTATTAAATCAACTACCTTTTGGTTTTTATAAATATGAAGTAGGAACTTGTCCAATGGGATTAGAGCCAGTTGAAAGTGTAGGTACTTTTGATGTCACTCCCATGGAATATATTGAAACTATAGATATTGGATTAAAAATGAAAATATCAGAGGTTACAGAAAAACCAGTTGAAAAACCTACTACTCAAGAGCCAGTAGTTGAGGAGAAACCACAAGAAGCTCCAGTAGTTGAAGAAAATAATGCAAGTACTCAAATTAGTAATACTCAAGATTACACTCCAACTATTGAACAAGTACAAGTTTTAGGAAATTTATATGAATCAGCTAAAGAAGATTTTGAAGTTAAAGAAGAAGCACAAGATGTTGATGTAGAAAATATTCCAATAACTGCAACTATACCTATAAAAATTCAATTATCTAAAACTGATGTTATAATGGCTATGAGAAATATTAGAATTACAGAACAAATTAGACTTGCAACAGTAATGGATATGCATGGTATTGGAGATTACATAACTAGAGCATATTTACCAAGACATGGTGCAAAAACAAAAAGAGCATAATTAAAAAATATGTATAAAAATAAAATAAAGGTGAGAAATCACCTTTATTTTTTTGACATTTTTAGGTATAATATTCTTATGTTTTTTTTTCGGAGGAAAATATTATGATAATTATAAGAAATGTTGAAAAAGAAGATATTGAGAGAGTAGCAGATATAAACATAAACTGCTGGAAGAATTGTTATAAAGGAATAATTGACCAAGAGGTACTAGATAGTATAGATAAAACTGAGAGAATTGCTAATATGTCTCGTTCAATGGATAACGGTATATTTATAGTTTCTGAAGAAGATTCTAATGTAAAAGGTTTTTGTAGATATGTTACAAATAATGGATACTCATCAAATTACGAGGATGTAGACTGTGAAGTCTGTGCTATCTATGTAGATGTAGAATACCAAAGAAATGGAATTGGAACTAAAATGCTTCAATATGTACTTGAAGACTTAAAACAAAAAAATAAGAAGAAATTAATTATTTGGTGTTTAAAAGCTAATGAGACTGCCAGAATGTTCTATACTAAAATGGGTGGACAAGTGTATGCTGAAAGAAAGTTTGATATTCGTGGAAAAGAATATGATGAAATAGCGTATGAGTATGATATTTAAGGAGAAAAATTATGAAAGTAATTGTTGGAAAAACTTCAGGCTTTTGTTTTGGTGTAAAAAGAGCAGTAGATGGTGTTACACAAGATGTTAAGAGATTAAAAAAGCTAAAATGTTTAGGAAATATTGTACATAATGAAGTTGTGGTTAATTCTTTAGAAAAACAAGGGGTTACATTTGTAAATTCATTAGAAGAAGTAAAAGACTTTGAAACACTTGCAATTAGAGCACATGGTGTTGCACAAAAAATATATGATGAAGCAAAAAGTAGAAATATAGAACTTATAGATTATACTTGTCCTAAAGTAGAGTTAATACATAAAAAAATTAAAGAGGCAGAGCAAGAGGGCTATCAAGTAATAATTGTTGGAAAAAAAGAACATCCAGAAACAATAGGCTCAAAAGGATTTTCAACAAATGCTATAGTAATTGAAAATAAAGAAGAAATAGCTACATTACCAGACTTTGAAAAAGTATTTGTTATTGTACAAACTACCTTTTCAACTTCAAAATATCTTGAAATTGAGCAAATTCTTAGAGCAAAATATTCAAATATAGTGTGCCTTAATACAATTTGTCAAAGTACAAAAACACGACAAGAAGAATGTAGGGAACTTTCAAAAAAAGTGGATGCTATGATTATTATAGGTGGAAAAGAAAGTTCAAATACTAAAAAATTATATGATATTTCAAAAGCAGAAAATGAAAATAGTATAATTATTCAAGATGAAAATGATGAAAAAATTGAAGAATTGTCAAATTATGATATAATAGGGATAATGTCAGGAGCATCTACTCCAGATATAAGCATAAATAAAGTTGTTGAAAAGCTAGAAAGCTTACAGGAGGAAAAATGAATTTTAAAGAAGAATTAGCAGATTATCAAAAATATATAGATGATAAACTAGATGAATATTTTAAAGAAGATAATACTTATGAAAAAAGACTAAGAGAGTCAATGAGATATAGTTTACTTGCAGGAGGAAAACGTATTAGACCTATTCTTATGTTTGCTACATATAGACTTTTTAAAGATGACTATGAGCAATGTTTACCTTTTGCTGTAGGAATGGAAATGATACATAATGCAAGTCTTATTCATGATGATATGCCATGTATAGATAATGATGATTTTAGACATGGAAAGCCAACAAATCATAAGATGTATGATGAATGTACAGCACTTCTTGCAGCAGATGCTTTATTTAACTATTCAAATATTGTAATAACAGATGATTTAAGAGATGAGCTAGATATCAAGAAAATAAGCATGAAAATAATGGCATTAAATGAACTAGTTAAAGCTAAAGATAGAATGATAGCAGGAGAGTATTATGATAGTGTAAGTGAGGGAGAAATCTTATCTTTAGAGCAACTTGAATATATGCATAGAAATAAGACAGGTGCTTTAATTAGAGAGTCAGTAAGAATTGGAGCTTTACTTGCAGGAGCAACAAACCAAGAATTACAAATTTTAATGAATTATGCGGATAATATAGGACTTGCTTTTCAAATAAAAGATGATATTTTATCTGAAATTGGAGATAGCAGAAAAACAGGAAAACCTGTAGGAAATGATAGAGAAAGAAGAAAAGCAACTTATGTTACTATTTATGGTTTGGAAAAAGCTCAAGAATTATTAGATGATGTAATAAATGAAGCAATGGCAAGTATAAGAGCTTTTGGAGATAAATCCGAGTTTTTACTAAATCTTGCTTTATACATAAAAAATAGAGAGCGTTAATACATAGGGGGAAAATAATGAAAGAAGAATTTAGAAATTTAATACTTAGTATAAACAGGGAGGGTATAGAAAGATTAGTAGATTTTATTGATTCAACAGATTTTTATACTGCACCTGCTAGTACAAAATTTCATGGAAGTTATGAAGGTGGACTTTTAGAGCATAGTATGAAAGTATATGAACTTTTATGTGATAAAGTAAAACATACTTCAATAGATATAGAGGTAAGTGAAGATACTTTAAAGATAGTAGCACTTCTTCATGATATATGCAAAGTAAAATATTATAAAGTAGCATATAGAAATGCTAAAAATGAAAAAGGCGAATGGGAAAAAGTACCTTTTTATACAGTAGAAGATTGTATTCCTTATGGTCATGGTGAAAAATCTGTTATGATGCTTTCAGAGTATATTAAATTAACACCAGAGGAATTATACACTATAAGGTGGCACATGGGCTTTACAGAGCCAAAAGAATTATATTCAACAATAAGTGTGGCATATAAGAAATATCCACTTGCATTATTACTTCATGAAGCAGATTTAGAAGCTACATATTTTTATGATATTTAAAAGGAGAATTTTATGGTTATAGATGAAAGAGGTCCAAAACATATTGCTATAATTATGGATGGTAATAGAAGATGGGCTAAAGCTAGAAATATGGATGCTACAAAAGGTCATGTAGCGGGTGTAGAAACAGTAAAAAAGATAGTTAAATATGCTTATGATATTGGACTTGAATATTTAACACTGTATGCTTTTTCTACAGAAAATTGGAAACGTAGTCAAACTGAAGTCTCACTTTTAATGAAACTATTTGAAAAATATACAGATGAGTTATTAAATGGAGATGAAAAAAGAGAAATTAGGTTTAAAGTGTATGGAGATATTTCTGCATTAGACAAAAAAATACAAAATAATATCATACGACTTGAAGAAAAATCTAAGAATAATAAAAAAATGGTACTTGGAATTTGCTTAAATTATGGTGGTAGAGATGAACTACTTAATGCTACTAAAAATATAGTGGAAGATGTAGTTAATGGAAAATTAAAAAAAGAAGATATTACCAAAGATACTATTTCATCATACCTATATACAAAAGATGTACCAGACCCAGATTTAATAATTAGAACTAGTAATGAATATAGATTATCTAATTTCTTAACTTGGCAGTCTACTTACTCAGAATTGTATTTTCCTGAAAATATTATGTGGCCAGACTTTGATGAAAAACAAATGGATAAAGCAATAGAAGAATACATAAAAAGAAATAGGAGATTTGGTGGAAATTAACCATAATGACTAAAAATAAAATTCGATTTCCTTTACTTTTCCACTTTTTTGTGATATAATATAGGTGTATTACTTGAATTTAAAGAAAAGGGGGAATGTTTAGTGTTTAGTGTAGGAGATAAAGTTGTTTATCCAATGCATGGCGCTGGTACAATCGAATCTATTGAGGAAAAGGAAATGCTAGGAAACATCGATGAGTATTACATCATCAAAATGCCTATAGGAGGAATGAAATTATCTGTTCCAACTAGTAGAGTTGATGATATTGGTGTTAGAGAAATTTCAGAGAAATCTGATGCAGACAAAGTATTTTCTGTTCTAGAAAAACCTAAAGATCCTTACGTTCATGATGTGAACTGGAGTAAGAGATACAATCTTAACGTAGAAAAGATTAAATCAGGTAACATATTAGAAGTTGCAGAAGTAGTTAGGGAACTTTCTCATAGACATATGGAAAGAGGCCTTTCTATTGGAGAGAAGAAAATGCTTGCAACATCTAAAAACATTTTACTTAGTGAAATGGTTTTAGCAGAAAATCAAGACAAAGATTTACTTGAAAAGAAAATTGATGGTATAATCAAAGAGTCTTATGCTGCTGGAATAATGGATGAGGCGTCAAACGCAGCAGATGGAGAAATTAATTTATAATATTCTCTATAGAACAAAAAAATATTTTAAACATATAAAAGAACTTGGAATTTATATTTCAAGTTTTTTTGTTGCTTTTTTAATTTGAATATTTTTTTAGTATATGATAGTATAAAAATATAAATGGAATATATACACAAGAGATAATTAAGGAGTGTGATTAAAATGGAGAAGATTATTGATTTACATGTACATTCAAATTTTTCAGATGGGTTTGATAATATTGAAACTGTAATACGAAAAGCTAAAAACAACAATGTTGGTGCCATATCTCTTGTAGAGCATTACAACATATCTTCATTTAAAATTGCAAAAGAATATGCTAAGGAAGATATGCTTGTTATACCTGGAATAGAGATTGGAACAGATATGTCATTTCTAGGAGTTCCTGGAAAGCACGTATGTCATATTCTTGGATATTATGTTTCATACGATATATCTAAAGTTTTAGATGAATATGAAATTGATAGAGCTACCTGCGTTGCAGAAACTCTAAAGATATTAAATAGACTTGGAATTAGTATTACAATAGAAGACGTTTTAAAATATGCAAGGGACAAGAATAGTGTAGGTCGTTTTGATATTGCTATTGCCCTAAAACGTATGGGATATGTTAAATCTAAGAATGAGGCTTATGGTATATATTTGGACCATGGAGGAAAAAGCTATGTAAAAAGAAATAAACTAAATCCATTTGAACTTACGAAAAAGATTAGAGAGTGTGGAGGAGTACCTGTACTTGCTCATCCAAAAAGTTTAAGATTTCACGATTTAGATGAAGAAGATTTCATTAAGAAACTTGCAAATAATGGACTTTGTGGAATTGAAGTATATAATCCACATAATAGTGATAAGAGAAGACAAAAATATTTAGATTTATGTTCAAAATTTAATTTAATATATACAGTAGGTAGTGATTACCACGGGGGAAAAAGAAAACCTGTTATTGAGATAGGAAAAGGAATAAATAATAATCTAAATATAACAGATATGAGCATAATAGAAAATTTAAAGGAGAAGAAAAAGGAAATTGACCGTATTGGTTAATTTCTTTTTTTGTGAATTTGTGAGTTTTATGTATTCAATATTGTGGATTTTCGTGTGGTTTTTATTCTTGAATTTTATATATATAATGTGTATAATTTAAAATGTAGGTAAGGAGAGAAATAAACTATATGGAAAAATATACAGTTGAACAATATATAAAATTATTAAATGATGAGGGAATATTACTTAATTCATCTGAATGTGAACAAATAATGGATAGAGTAGTTAACCTTGTATCATATAATTCAAAAGAAGTAGAAGAAAACACACTATTTATAGTAAAAGGAGTTACTTTCAAAGCAGAATATCTAAATGAAGCTATTTTAAATGGTGTATTTGTATATGTAAGTGAGAATAAATTTGAAGGAGTACAAATACCTTGTATATTAGTATCAGATATTAGAAAAGCACTTTCATGTATGGCAGCAATGTATTTTAATTATCCAGGAGAAGTATTAAATGTAATTGGAGTAGGAGGGACAAAAGGAAAATCTACTACTACATACTACATAAAATCTATATTGGATGAATATTCTAAAAGTGTTAATAAAAAAGACACAGCAGTCATATCTTCTATTGATACATACGATGGTGTAGAAAATTTTGAATCACATATTACAACTCCTGAGTCTTATGATATTCATAGACACTTTTTCAATGCCTTAAATTCTGGTATGGAAAATTTAGTTATGGAAGTATCATCTCAGTCTTTAAAATTAGATAGAGTTGCAGATGTATTTTTAGATATTGGTATATTTATGAACATTAGTGAGGATCATATTAGCCCTATTGAACATCCAGATTTTGATGATTATTACAATTCAAAACTTAAAATGTTTAAAAATACAAAAAATGCTATTGTAAATATGGATGCAGATTTAGCAGAAAATACTTTAAGTGTAGCAAAAAGAGATAGTGCTAGAGTATTTACATTTTCAATGAAGACTAAAGACACAGATTTTTATGCTTATGACATAAGAAAAGATGGATTTAACACAATATTTAAAGTACATACACCAACTTATGATGAAGAATTTATGCTAACAATGCCAGGATTATTCAATATAGAAAATGCTCTTGCAGCAATAGCAACAGCATATATAATGGATATACCTGTAAATATAATACAACATGGGTTAAAAATAGCTAAATCTAGTGGAAGAATGGAAGTTTTCCATACAAAAGATATGAAAATAATCATTCTTGTAGATTATGCACATAATAAATTGTCTTTTGAAAAACTATTTTCTTCTGTAAAAGAAGAATATCCAGATAGAAGAATAGTTGCAATTTTTGGTTGCCCTGGAAAGAAAGCATTACTTAGACGTAAAGATTTAGGTACAATAGCAGGACAAAATTCAGACTTTGTATATTTAGTTGCAGAAGACCCAGGTGCAGAGCCTGTAAGTGATATCTCTAACGATATTGCACAATATGTAAAACAATATACACAAAATTATGCTTTAATTGAGGAAAGAGGAGAGGCAATTTTAGACTGTATCTTAAAGGCAGAAAAAGAAGAAAAACCAACTATAGTTCTTCTAACAGGAAAAGGTAGAGAAACAAGACAAAAATATGGTACAGAATATTTGCCATGTATTTCAGATGTAGAATATACACAAATGTATTTAAAGGAATATGATGAACGTCATAAATAGAAAAGAGGATAAAATGAGAAATATTAATATAATAAATGCAAACACAGATTTAGGAGTTGCAGTAGATGGTGCTTGTCTTGGACCAGATTTATTAACTGAGCATTTAAAATGTCCAAAAGAAATTCGTGCAATATATAAAATATATGCACATGAAGATAACAAAGAAAAAGAAGCAGATAACAAAAAGAAAAACCTAAAAAATATAAATATATTTAATGAACAACTATATAATATTGTTCTTGATACAATAGATAAGGGATATATGCCATTAACACTTGGTGGTGACCATAGTTTAGTAATTGCATCTGCTCTTGCATCTATTAATAGAAATAAAAATCTTGGTATTATATGGATAGATGCTCACGGAGATTATAATACTTTCGATACTACAATTACTGGAAACATACATGGAATACCACTTGCAGCAATAGATGGATATGAACAAAGATTTTTAACAGATTTTCATGAGGGTAATTATTATAATCCAGAAAATACAGTAATTGTTGGAGGTAGAGATATAGACCCACTTGAACTTGAAAATCTAAAAGATGCAGGAGTTAAAGTATTTACAACAGAAGATATACACAAAATGGGTATGAAAGCTGTTATGGAAGAAGCAATAGCTATAGCATTAAAAGGAACAAAAGGAATGCACATTAGTTATGATATAGATGTAATAGACCCTAAAATTGCACCAGGTGTATCTGTACCTGCTGTAAATGGCATAAATTTGGATGAAGCATACGAGGCAGTAGATTGTATAATTAAACACAAAAAAGAGCTTAAATCACTAGATTTGGTTGAATATAACCCTACTACAGATATAAAGAACAAAACTAAAATAATAGCTAAAACAATTCTTGAAAGTTTCATAAATAATCTATAAGATATAGAGGAGAAGTATTATGGGAAAATTTAGAGAGTTAATAGATATTTTTAAAACATTTGGAATACGTGGAGTAAAAAATAATCTAGAATATGAGCTAGAAAAAACGGATAGAGAAATTGAAATGAGAAAACAAGTTTTAAGAGATATGAAATCTAAAATAAAAGAACTTAAGAAAAACACCTAGAGTTAATTTTCTAGGTGCTTTTTATATGCAAAAATAAGAGTACATTTTTAGTGTACTCTTATCATAATATAAGTAACTTTATTTAAGTAGAATACTATTTGTTGTATTTTGCACTATTTAGTGCATATTTTTCTAGTTTCTTTGAAACTAAATAGTTAATACTTCCTTCAGGGTAAGTACCATCTTCTAACATTTTACCAGCTTCTACACCTGTAAGAATTTCAATTCCTTCATCAATAGAAGAAACAGGGTAGATGTGGAAATCACCTTTTTTAACTGCTTCAACTATCTCGTTACTTAATGTTAAGTTTTTAACATTTGAAGTAGGAATTAGAACACCATTTTCTTTATTTAGTCCTTTTTCTTTACATATTTTGAAAAATCCTTCTATTTTATCTGTTACGCCACCTATTGCTTGAACTTCACCTTTTTGGTTTACTGAACCTGTAACTGCAATGCTTTGTTTAATAGGAACATCAGAAAGTGAAGATAAGATAGCATAAAGTTCAGTAGAAGAAGCACTATCGCCATCTATTGGATTATATAATTGCTCAAAACATAGGCTCGCTGTAAGAGATAGTGGAATATCCTGAGCATATTTTTCTCCTAAATATGATGAAATTATTAATACACCTTTTGAGTGACTAGCACCACTAAGTGAAACTTCTCTTTCAATATTTACAATACCACTTTTACCCATATATGTATTTGCTGTAATTCTAACAGGTTGACCAAATGAACAATCGCCTGTTATTGCAACAGTAAGACCATTAATTTGACCTACTTTTGAACCAGAAGTAGAAATAATAATATCTCCTTGTCTAATCATTTTGTTAAGAGCTTCATTGTATTTAGAAAATCTCTTAGTCTTAGAATTAAGAGCTGTTTTTACTTCTTCACTTGAAATTAATTTCTTTTTATTTGTAGTAGCAATGTAGTTTGCTTCTATTAATAAATCTGAAATATCTTGCATTACAGCAGTTAATTTATTCTGGTTACCAGCACATTTAGAACTATATTCTATAATTTCTTTAACTCCACTTCTATCAAGAGGTAAAAGAGAGTGTTTTTTACAGATATGTGCAATAAACTGAACTAATTTTTTAACATTTTCTTTACTTCTATCATAAAAATCATCAAAATCTGCTTTAATTTTAAATAGCTTTTTAAAATCTGGGTCCATTGCACAAAGTTGTTGATAATGTTGTTCAGAACCAATTAATATAACTTGTAGATTAATTGGAATAGGCTCAGGTTTTAGAGATACTACTGTAATTGGTTGGTTAATATCTCTTGAACTATCTATAGATAATTCTTGGTTACGTAATACTCTTTTAAATGCTTCCCAAGTAGGAGCACTCATTAGAAGGTCACGAACATTAACTATTAAGTAACCACCATTTGCTTTATGTATAAGACCAGGTTTTAACATACTATAATTTGTTCTTGTTCCTTGTGGAGAAGACTCAAATTCTAGTTTTCCAAATAAATCAAAATAATTTGGATTTTTACATAGAATAACAGGAGCATGTTGAAGTCTGTCGTTATTTATTATTAAATTTACCCTATATTTTTCCCAAGGTTTTTGGTTTTTTGCAGCCATCATTTGTTGCATAAGTACAGGATTAGTCATTGCTTTCATTTCTTTTTCAAATGAGTTTTTCTTAAATAATTCTACATTTTTTACAACATCACTTTGTATAGAGTATAGGAAGTTTTGTATTTTTAAGTTTTTCTTATACTTAATTTTTAAATCACTCATACATTGAGTAACGGCAAAAGTTGCAAGATTATTTTCCCATTCTTTTACAACTTGTTCACATTTTTTATCTAATGCATCCAATTCTTTTAATACTTGTAAAGTTTGCTCTTGAATTTCAGGACTTTTTTCTTCAAAGTATTTTTTAGTTTTCTCATCTAAGACTTTAAATGATTTTTCATCTAAGACAACACCATTATGAACAGGAGAGAAGTAAATGCCATTTTCTGTATTTCTAACTTTAAATCCTTTTTCGTAAGTAGATTTATCAAATTCATGCATCAAATTATCTTTAGCACGTTTATATCTATCAACAATTGTTTTTCTTTCTTTTTCGTAGATATCTCCTGTAAGCTCTTTGTTGATACGAGTAATAACGGAATTAATAAATCTGTTCATATCTTGTTTAAATTCCATACCTTCACCAGCTTCAAGAGCAACAGCAACAGGTTCATTAGGATTTTCAAAATTGTTAATATAACAGTAATCTTTAGGTACTGGCATTTTCTCACTTAAAGTATTTACGACAGAGAGTGCATAAGAAGTTTTACCAATTCCAAGAGTACCTGAAATATATAAGTTAAATCCTTTTTGTGGAATTTGCATAGCAGATTTTATAGCTTCAAGAGCTCTTTCTTGACCAATTATCCCATTAAATGGTTCAACTTCTTCTGTAGTTGTAAATTTTAATGTTTCCTCATCAAAAGAATTCTTAAGGCTAGTTGCTTTTAGTTCCTTAACTTTTTTCATATATATTATTACCTCCAATGTTTTTGTCTTTTGTTTACACTTAATTACATTGTATAGTATATGAAAAAAATATTCAACAAATATACATAATAAAAAATATATTTTTGTAAACTGGCTAAAATATATTCAAACAAGAATTGTCAAAATTTGTAATGGTTTAGAATAGTATTTACAATATTTTTCTTTTGTTGTATAATCAAAATGAAATTAGGAGGATGAATAGGATGAAGAATAAAGTAAAATTGTTATTTACTATTCTACTTATTGTAGCAATAGTGGGGCTTGCTGTAGTGCTTGTAATGGTATTTAGAGATGTTAATCAAAGAAATAAATTAGTTTCTCAAGTTAATACTGTAATTGAGCAAAAAATGTCTAATGATGATATTGCATTAAGTGGTGAATATGGTAAAATTGAGAAACAAATTAAAGAAGATTATAAAGTATATTTTGAAGCTATAGATACAATTCAAACAAATAATAATTCAGTTGAAAATTTAAAAGTTAAAAATATAGAAAATTTCCAAAATGATGGACCTGAATTTACAAATTCATTAGATACAATAAATAACATGAAATCATCTAACGAGGAATATATAACTAAATTAAATGAACTTGTAGCAGAAGATAAAATGAACGAGAGAGCAGATAATGCAGGTATTACAGGAAAATATAGAGACTTATATTTCCAAATAATTGCAGATGCACGTTTAAGTGATAACGTTAATGCTTCTGTTCAAGCTGCAACTGAAATGAATGATTATTATGCAAAACTTATAGCATTACTACAATATATGAAAGATAATAAATCTGAATGGTTTATTGAAAATGGTCAATTAAAATCTAGAAGTCAAACATTTATAGATGAATATAATAGACTACTTGAAGAAGCAAAAATAGATTAATCTAACAAATTAATGTAATTATGTAACTAAATCTCCAATTATATATTTATTTTTAGCTAAATTTGTGATATAATATTTGAGCAAAAATAAATATGATTGGAGGTTTTTTCTATGGAAGTTATTTGGAAAGATAGGAAAAGAACTCTTTTTGGGTTACCTTTATCATTTACAACTTACACATTAACTAAGAATAAGTTGTTAATTGATACTGGATTTTTAAACAAACATCAAGAGGAAATCATGCTTTATAGAATTTTAGACTTATCTTTAGAAAGAAAACTTTCACAAAGAATTTTTGGCCTTGGTACTATTCACTGTTGCTCATCAGATAAAACTACACCTGAGTATGATATTGTTAATATTAAAGACTCAGAAAACGTGAAAGAAATTTTATCTCGAGAGATAATTAGAGAAAGAAGAGAAAACAGGGTAGGTTCAAGAGAACTTATGACTGATGCAGATGATGATGGCGATTATCATAACTAAAGAAAGGGTGGTTTTAAAAAGCCACCTTTTTCATTATAATTGCATCTTCTATATTATCATAATATTTTTTTCTTACAGATATTTCTTCAAAATTATATTTTTTGTACAAATTTTGAGCTACAACATTTGAAGCTCTAACTTCAAGTAGCATTTCACATATACCATTTTCTTTACAATAATTAAATATATTTTCAAGCATTAAAGAGGCAATTTTTTGTCTTGTGTATGAGCTATCTACAACTATTGAAAGAAGGTCTGCAATATCTATTACAAAACTCATTCCAGCGTATCCTACTATTTTTCCATTTATTTTTGCAACAATATAGTAGTGATTTGGAGCATAGACTTCATCTTCTAGTATTCGTCTACTTAAAATATGTATATTATGAGATTTTTCAAGGGATAAAACAGCATTTATATCCTCGAAAGTCATCTTTTCAATTACTATATTATTCATCTTTTTTTGCCATTCTTTCTGCCTGTGAAGGTCTTGCATAAAGAGCATCAAGAGTATATGCATTGTACATATATTTATCTGTATCAGATATATGTAAGTATGATTGTATTAAATCTTTAGTAGTAGGATAAAATTCATCAAGTGTAACGAATGTAAATTTGCTAGATAAAATCTCTCTGTATTTTTCTACACAATCTCCAGCTATTACTAGAGGAGAAGAAATATTATCTATAGATAGGTCTTGCACTAATTCATTTCCTACATCTATAATTTTACTTATCTCAATTTTATTTTCTTTGTTTTTTACCACTTTATTTAATGCATAATATACTCTGCCATTTCTTGCATCTATTAAAGATAAAACATATACTGTATCTGTATTATTTTCCTTAAAATATTTTTCAGATGCAACGTATGCCATTAAATCAATAGATGAGATAGAGTATATATTACAGTCTTTTACTTGTGCAAATGCTTTAATTGTAGCAAGTCCAATACGAATTCCTGTAAACGAACCAGGACCATTAATTGCTGCAAGTAAATTAATATTATTTAGAGATAAATTTGTATTAGATAATGTTTCATGAATTATTGGTAAAAGTTTTTCTGAGTGAGTTATTTCATTTACTACATTATTTGTATAAAATTCATCATCTGTTAAGATAGTACAACTAGCATTTTTAGTTGTAGTATCAATTCCTAAAATATTCATATTTATTTCCTCCAAATTTTAAATATTCGTTTTGAAACATTTTTTTCATCTTTTGTAATGTCTATATGTATTGTATTTTTTGGTAGTATATCTGGGATAATTTCATCTCCCCATTCAATAATACATGCACCATTTTCAAAATAATCTGTTCCAACACCTTCTAGAAATTCATCACTATTTTCAATCCTATAAACATCAAAATGAAAAAGAGGAAAATCTTTTCCAATGTCATATTCGTTTACTATAGTAAATGTAGGGCTAGAAACTTGGTCTTGTGCATTAAAGTATGAAGCTAGACCAGTTAGAAAAACAGTTTTTCCACTACCAAGTTCGCCATTTAGTGTTATTACCATTGCAGGTGTTATATATTTTGCAAATGAGTATCCTAGAACTTTAGTATCTTCAACATTTAAAGACACAAATTCAAAGTCTAAAGGTGAAGAAGAATTTAGTAACTCTAAACACTCATTTATGTTTTCTAAATTAAGTTTTTTCACTAAAATCACCTATAATATTATACCAAAAACAAAGTAAAATAGCAATATTTTCTTATTGCCTTGAAAAAACAGTAAAATAAAGATAAAATATAATCAATATAGAAACTAAGGAGATTATGTATGACAAATTGGACAGATGAACAAAAACAAGCAATAGATAAAAGAAATTCAAATATACTTGTTAGTGCATCAGCGGGTTCAGGAAAAACTGCTGTACTTGTTGAGCGAATTATACAAAAGGTAGTAAATGAATACTTAGATATAGATAAAATTCTTGTAGTTACTTTTACCAATGCAGCAGCTCAAGAATTAAAAGAAAAGATATTAAATGCTATATATAAAGCACTTGAAACAGAGACTGATGGAAGTAAGAAAAATCATTTAAAAAATCAACTAATATATATAAATAGAGCAAGTATAACTACAATAGATGCTTTTTGTTTTAAACTAGTAAAAGAGAATTTTAATGAATTAGAAGTTGACCCAAATATTAGAATATGTGAAGAAGCTCAAAGTATATTAATTAAAACTCGTATACTTGAAGAACTTCTTGAAAAAGAATATGAAGAATTTTCTGATAAAAAAGATGTATTTGGACTATATAATATACTAGAATTATTCAATGGTAAAGATGAGGATTTATTATCTAATATTCTTAAAATATATAACTATATTCAAGCTTTTCCTCGTCCATTTGATTGGTTATATGCTCAAATTCAAAAATATAATATTCAAGAAGATACAGATTTAATTAATACAGATTTTGGTAGAGATATATATGATGAGATAATAGAGGAACTTAATTTTTGTATTTTAAAATATGAGGAGATAGAAAATAGGATAATATCTCAAGAGGAATTTAATAAACATTATCTTATATTTGAAGAAGATATAGCACAGATAAAAAAATGTGTACTTCAAGAAGATAATAACTGGGATAAATTATATGAAAATATAAATAACATAAAATTTGGTACTTTTCCAAAAAATAAAGTAACAAATACAGAGCTTAAAGATGAAATAAAAGAAATTAGGGATAAAGAGATAAAACCAATAATAGAAAAATGCAAAAAGAAGATTTATGCAAGTAGCAAGGAGATATTACAAGATAATAGAATAGGATATAAATATATGAGTTATCTATATAATTTTCTTGTTTCTTTTGATACTGCTTTTAAAGAGGAAAAAAAGGCACTTTCTATTGCAGAGTTTAATGATATAATGCACTATGCTTTAGACTTAGTTTTAGATGAAAATTCTAATTTAACTTCTATAGCATTAGAGCTAAAACAAAGGTATAAAGAAATATATACAGATGAATATCAAGATACAAGTTATGTTCAAGAAGCTCTACTTCAAGCAATATCTAAAGAAGATAATAGATTTATGGTTGGAGATATAAAGCAAAGTATTTATGGATTTAGACAGGCAAGACCAGATATTTTTAACCAAAAATATTTGGAATATAAAAAGAATAATGAATGTAGTGATGAAGATAAAAATGTAAAAATTATTCTTGCTCAAAACTTTAGAAGTAGACATGAAGTAATAGATAGTGTTAACTATATATTTGAAAAAATAATGTCAATGAAAAATGGAGAATGTAACTATACAGATGAGGAAACTTTAAAATGTGGCAATAAATCATATATAGAAAATCCAGATACATATTCTTTCAAAACTGAGATAGATATAATTAATTTAAAAGAACAAGAAAAATTACCTTTAATTACAGATAATACAGAATATGATGAAGATTATGAAATAGATGAGAATTTAACAAATATACAAATTGAGGCTAAATGCGTTGCATATAAAATAAAAGAAATAATAGGTAAAGCTAGTGTAATGTCAAAAGAGGGCACTCTAAGACCTGCTACATATAAAGACATAGTAATACTTATTCGTAGTGTTGCACAAAGAGCAGAAATATATGAGGAGGCTTTAAAGAAAGAAAATATACCTGTTTTTAGTGATACATCTTCTAGTATATTTGAGGGTGATGAAACTAAATTAATATTATCTTTTTTACGTATATTAGATAATCCTTATCAAGATATATACTTAATTAGCATAATGTATAGCATAATTGGGAACTTTTCATTAGATGATATTGCACGTATCAGATTATACAATTCAAAGAATTATGTATATGATACTTTGTTAAATATAATTGAAGATGAAACTTTTAAATCTCAGTATAGTGATATATATGCAAAAGTAGAAAAGTTTGTAAAATTAATTGAGGAATATACTAGATATTCTAAAATATTTAATATTTCAGATTTATTAATTAGATTATATAAAGATACAAATATATATTATCAATTTGCGTTAGAAGAAAATGGTCAATCTAAGAAAGCGAATTTAGACTACTTAATTGAACTTGCAAATAATTTTGTATCACAAATTGGGAATACTCTAAACTCATATATTAGATATGTAGATAATCTAAAAGATAAACAAGATGGCACAGGTAGTGCTAAAGTAATAGGAGAAAATGAGAATGTAGTAAGAATAATGACTATTCACAAATCTAAAGGTTTGGAATTTCCTATTGTTATTTTAGCTAATGCTTCAAAAAATTATAATATGAAAGATATATATTCTCAAAAAGTACAAATGCACCATCAATATGGTATTGGAATAGATATAGTAAATCAAGATTATGGGGTTACATATCCTTCAGTTATTAAACAAGCAATTAAGTCAATTAAAGAAAAAGAGTTAAAATCTGAGGAACTTAGATTATTGTATGTTGCCCTAACTCGTGCTAAAGAGAAATTATATATTTTTGCAACTACAAATGATTATGATAAAGAACTAGATAATCAGTCAGTTAATATGAAAAATGGAAAGTTTAATGAAACTATGATTTCATCTAATTTAAGTTATTATAAAAATATACTTCCAGTTATAAAATGGTATAAAAATTATGAAGAAGATAATAAAGTATTTAATATAGTAAAACTAGATGTAAAATCAGATACAACAGATGAAACTTTAAAAGAATTACTTGGTGCAAAAGATGAAGAAAAAGAAAAATTATCTGTTTCAGATATAATAGAGAATATAAAATCAGATACAGACATAAAACTAAATGAAGAAAAGCTAAAAAGTATAAAAGCTAATTTAGAAAGAGAGTATAAGTATAAAGAAAATGCTCAGACTTTATCTAGAATAAGTGTAAGTGCTTTAAAAATGATTAATGCTGAAGATGAAGAAGAAATTGTACAAAATGAGATAAAAGAAGTAGATGAAAAGTATATAGATGAAGAAAATGAGAGGGAAGAATTAGAAAAAAGTAGTAAATATAATCTTCCAAAAAGTATCAGTAATGAACTAAAATATACAGCTGTAAGAAAAGGTATTTTAATACACTTTATATTGCAAAACTTAGATTTTAGTATAGAGAATAAGAAAGAACTTTTTAGTTTTATAGATAGTTTAGTAGAAAATAATACTATTAGCAAAGAGGATAGAAAATATATTAGTGTAAATAGAATATATAATTTCTTAAATTCAAATATTGGAAAAGACTTAAAAAATGCAAAGAATATTTATAGGGAATATGAGTTTATACTAGAAGATACAAATATATCTAATAGTTTAATTTTAGGTGTAATAGATTTATTCTATGAAACAGAAGATGGTAAAGTAGTGCTCGTAGACTTTAAAACAGATAAATTAGATAATGAAGAAGAATTTGTAAAAAGGTATAAAAAACAGTTAGATATATATAAACAAGCAATTAATGAGCTTACACAATATAAGGTAGAGAACACATATATATATTCATTTAATTTGAATAAATCAATATTATTGGAGGAATAGTATGAATAAATACGAAGATGAGGAACTAGTACATATTAAAAATGGAGAATTAGAATATCTACAATTTAAAGCACTAAATAAATATAATGTAAAACATTGTATTACTTTAAGACATGGTGGAGTTAGTAGTGGGGAACATGAAAGCTTGAACTTTAGAAGTCGTGGTACAGATAAAATAGAAAATATTTTAGAAAACTTAGATAGAATACGTAAAGAACTAAATTTTTCTGAAGTATATAAAGCAAAACAAGACCACACAGATAATGTAATTGAAATTAATAGCAATAATAAAGCAGGATATATTTTTAATGCTTTTAATGAAGAATGTGCAGATGGGTATATTGTAAATGAGAAAAATATTGCTACTCTAATTACAACAGCTGATTGTAATCCAATTATTATATATGACCCTAAAAATCATGTTATAGCAAATGTACATGCAGGTTGGAAAGGTGTAATAAATAGAATATACATTAATGCAATAAAAAAGATGGAAGTAGAATATAATTCAAATAGTGAAGATTTAATTGTTTGCATTGGCCCATCTATTAGAAAATGTTGTTTTACAAGTCAAGAGGAAGAATTTAAACAAAAATTTCTATCTGTTTTTGATTACCCTCAAGATTATCTTGAGTATGAAACAAATTCTAATACATTTCATATAGACTTAATAAAAATACTAAAAAAAGAGCTAAAAAAAGTGAGAATAAAAGAGGAGAATATTCATGTAGCAAATATATGCACAAGATGTAATGTAGAAGATTTCTTTTCTTACAGATATTCATGTCAAAAAGGTATGAAAGATTATGGAACAATGGCAACAATAGTAGAGCTTTTATAACTTAAAAATAAGTCAAAAAGTAATAGCTTTCTTGACTATATGAGTTTGGTTTGCTATAATCTATCATAAAGAGGGGGGAATTTAAAATGTTTGAAAGAATGAACTTACCTAATAAATTAACAATGTTAAGAATTATTTTAGTCCCTATATTTATAGTTATACTAACAGTAGCTACTGTACTAAAAGAGACAGAAATTGCAAATATTGCCAATATACTAGGTTGGGTTGCACTAGCAATTTATGTAATTGCATCTTTAACAGATACATTAGATGGTCAAATATCTAGAAAGAATAATATAGTAACAAAGTTCGGTAAAATAATGGACCCACTTGCAGATAAACTTCTAGTTTCTTCAGGGTTTATAATGCTAACTGGACTAGGAATAGTACCAGCAGTTGTAACAGCATTTGTTGTTTTTAGAGATTTCTTCGTAAATGCTTTAAGAATGTTTGGTTCAGACAATGGAAAAGATGTTGCAGCTGGAATGAGTGGAAAGATAAAAACTGTGTTTCAAATGTTAACTGTAGTTCTAGGATTACTAGGATTTGCATTAAATCCTGAATTTTCAATTTTTGCTTTCTTAGGTGAAACTTATGAACTTTCAGTTTTAGAAGTATTTACAAATGTTGCATTTT
The DNA here is from genome assembly GCA_947631415.1 of uncultured Clostridia bacterium. Lineage (GTDB taxonomy): Bacteria > Bacillota > Clostridia > TANB77 > CAG-465 > CAG-465. The sequence goes on along the minus strand of CANRLG010000010.1, from coordinate 9,212 downwards.
CATTATGTACAGTTTGCACATTAATTACTACAATTTGGTCATTTATTGAATATTTCATTAGATTTAAAGATGATATTAATGTTGAAGAATAAATAAGAAAATGAAAAAAAGTATGTGTTTTGCATACTTTTTTCTTAACTTTTCGTGTAAATTTATTAATAATATGTTAAAATAATATGTATGTAGAAAAAAATAAGGAGGATGAGTGATTATGGAAGAAATGTATACAGACTCTCAAAGTGTAATTACTGAATCAACAAATGATACTATAATTAAGACATTTTTTAGAATGTTTCTAGGATTACTTGCTACAGCAGTAATAGCATTTATTACATATTCAACAGGTGCTTTCGCACAAGTAGCACAATACTATTGGCTTTTGGCAATAGTAGAGTTAGCAGTAGTATTAGTCTTTTCACTTGGATTTAGAAAATTATCACCAACAATGGTTACAATTTTATTCTTTACTTATGCTATTATAAATGGAGTTACGCTTTCATCTGTTTTCATTGCGTATGATATTGGTTCAATAGCATATTCTTTTGCAACAACTTCATTACTATTTGGTGGTTTAGCATTATACGGACATATAACTAAAAAAGATTTATCTAAGTTTGGAACAATATTATTTGTTGGTCTTATTGCAGGAGTTATAATTTCACTTGTAAACATTTTCATTGGTAGCTCAATGATAGAAATTGCTTTAAACTGGGTAATGCTTGCAATATTTTGCGGACTTACTATTTATGATATGAATAAGATTAAATACCTACAAGGATATGGAGAACATGATAGAGAAAAAATGTATGTATATTGTGCAATGGATTTATATCTAGATTTCATTAACATATTCTTAAGAGTATTACAATTATTCTCAAGAAACAGAGATTAAAAAAAGGGACTCTACAAAAAAATGTAGAGTCTTTTTATGCTTAAAAAAATATTTAGATAATTTCTTTACTTAAACATATTTGCAACAAATATAAGTAATTCAAACATAAAGATACTTATGCTAGAAATAAAGATAACAGTGTTAGCATAACCATTTGCACTGCATAATTTTAATCCAAATTTTGTCTTTATTGGATAGAATAACTGAACTTTCTTCATATTAAATAAATCAAGTAAAATATGAGAAAGCATACCAATAACAAATGGAAAAGTAGCACTTGGGTATATGAAGTCTACTATTATACCTAATATTAGTGTTGCACTAAAAGAATGCATAAAAGTTCTATGTGGCTTTGTAATACCAAATATACATACTGCAAGAAATGATATTATCCCGTAGTATAGTAGCTAGTAGTCTTTCATTTGAGCAAAGATATGAAAGAATATTAATATTGCAAAAATACTCAGCTATAGTACATAGAACAAGAGCTATTCCTGAAATAGTTAAAATCTTAATTAGTTCTTTATGTGATGTAGAAGTTGTAACATCAATATCACTAATTATTGCACCTATTGTACAAGCACCGAAGACATATTGCAAGAGATTTTACATCTGGTGGCCTAACAATAGCTGTCGTAATCGCAGCACTTGCTGCTATATGAGTTTTACCAGTCATAAGTATCACGACCTTTCTAAAAAAAATATACTTTAATATTCTAACATATATGAAGTGCAAAAACAAGAAAAATATATTGAAAAATAGCTATTATTGTGATATAATGTATACATAAGTTTTGAAACAAAAAGGAGAAATTAGTGTGTTAATTGTATTTTTAATAGTAGTTGCTATAGGAATATATGTATATAAATATCAAAGGAAAAAAATTGAAGCGATAGCCTCAAAAGTAAGATATGGAAAAGAAGATAGCAATTATGATAAAATATTTTTTAGTCAAAAGTTAAATGATGAATTTGTAAATAATCAGTTTTTAGATAGCACTATAACACAGATAAATCAAAATGGAATAGACTATTTAGAAATATATCCAGATAGAATGGAGTTTAAAGATAAAGTAGTAAACTATAGTAATATAGGAATGAATACCTTAGATAATGTTGGAGAATGTAGAGCACTTGCATGTTACATTCAGTCTAATTTATATAATAAATATAAATATGAAGTTTCAAAAATTTCAGATTTCTATCAAGATAAATACAATGCAAATGCAATAGGTTATTCTCTAACAGATAGGTCAAAAAAATTTAATTTGTAAAATCTGAGCACAGATATTAAATTATCTGTGTTTTTTTGGTTTTATACGTTTGTATTCTTGTTTATAGGCAAAATATAATATATAATGTTTACGAGGTGAAAGTGTAATGAATAGAACAAAAAGAAGAATATTTAACACAGCAGTAAAACTTTTTTCATCTAAAGGCTATCAAAGTACAAGTGTAGAGGAGATTACAGCAATAGCAGGAGTTGCTAAGGGGTCATTATACTATCATTTTTCTAAAAAAGAAGATATATTATATATGCTTCTTGATGAAGGTGTAAAACTAATTAAGAATAATATAGAGATTAAGACAAAAAAATGTAAAAATGTAACTGAGAAAATTCGTGCTATTATTCTAATTGAAGTAAAAATAGTGGTAAAGTATGAGGATTTTCTAAATGTTATATTTTCACAAATGTTTGGTAAAGAAGATATAAATATAAAATGTAAAGAGGCAGTTATTGAGTGTATAAAAGAGATAGAAAAGATAATTAGAGAGGGAATTGCTACAGGTGAGTTTTATAGTGGCAATGTTGAGGCAATGGCATCTGCAATATTTGGTGTAACTTGCTCAAGTCTAATTTATAGAAATAGAATAGAGAAAGTATTAGATGTAAATGATATATATGAAAATTATGTAGATGCGGCAATTAAAGCATTAAGACCATAAAAAAAGAGAACCTAAGATTTTATTCTTAGGCTCTTTTCATATATTTCAAGCTTTAATTTTAGATTTTTCTAATTCATCTTTATGGGATTTAATGTATTTTGTCCATTTAATATAACCATAAGTAGTGTTAGTTAAATATCCAAATTTTAATACTAGTAGCACGTATTGTCCAGATAATATGTTAATTGCTCCTTCAAGCAAAGCATCTATATACCACGCAATCCACTGTTCACGGTATCTAAATAATATAAATACACCATTTGCTATTGCAACAGCAGATACACAAGCGTCTAAGTAACATACAACATTTTCTATAATCTCATTTCCGTTAAATAAATCAGTACCAATATCTAATGTAGTTAGAAAATAACCTACAACTACTGTCCAAACTATTATTCCAGTAATACATAAAAATTCTGCAAGTCCGCTAAGTTTTCTAACTTGAGTTAAATCTTCTTCCTGTCTGTCTGGATGTCGGTGCCAATTAATGAAACTAATAATATCTATTGGTATCCAGAAAAATAATGTTGTTGCCATTGTAGCAAACCTATAGGATAATACAATACAAATTGCAATTTCCGTAATTTCAACAAAGAGTGAAACTATAAAATTCCATTTACTTTGCTTTGAAATTAATAGTTCACATAGTATATTTAGAAATATATCTGCAAGGTATAAGCCCATTATTAATGAACCATTAACACCATTTACATCTTCTTCCGGAAATAGAAATGCAAATATTACAGATAAAATCAAAATACTAAAGAACCATGTTTTTTCATAAGTCGTAAAGTAGTGCCACAAGTCTAAAGCACGTTCTTTTAGAGATTTCTTAGTCATAAAATCTACCCCTTTCTTTATTAAATTTTTAAATTAAAGCATAATAATTAAATAAAAGTGCAAGAGTATTTTAACACATAAATTATGTAAAGTCAAATAAATGAAACAAACTTAATCACTAATATAATGATTAAGTAAATATTATAATAAAAATATAAAAGTATAATAACTGACCGCACAGTATAAAGACTTTTCATTTTTTTTGTGATATAAGATAGATAATATAAAAAGGAGATAAGATTAATGTCTAAAAATGAAATAAATACAAAGGGAATTAAAGAATATAATAATATAAAAGAAATTATATATAGGGCAAAAGAAGATTATAATGATAAAATTGCTTTTCAAATTAAGGTAAAAGTAGGAAAAGAAACTGAGTATGAATATATAACATATACACAATTACTAGAGGATATTAATAATCTAGGAGCTAGATTATACCAACTAGGATATAAGGGAAAAAGAATTGCTATAATAGGAAAAAATAGATATGAATGGGAGTTAGCACATCTTGCAAATTTACTTGGAGGTATAATTTCAATACCACTAGATAAAGATTTACAAGTAGATGAACTTGAGTCTTCTATCATTAGAAGTAAAGCAGATGCTATTGTATTTGACCCTAAACAATTAGAAAAAATAGAAGAAATTAAAAGTAGAAAAAGCACTAAACTTCAAGAATATATTTGTATGGATGAAATAGAAAATTACAAAAATGTAAGACAATTAGTTAATGAAGGTAAAAAGCTTAAAAAAGAAAAAGAAGAATTTGTAAATTATGAGATAGAAGATGAGAAAATGAGTATATTATTATTTACATCAGGAACAACTTCTATGTCTAAAGCTGTAATGTTAAACCAAAGAGGAATAGCAACTAATGTATATGGTCTAAGAGTCTTAGAGGATATTAATAGTAATGATACAAATATAGCTTTCTTACCATTTCATCATATCTTTGGTTCAACTTGTATGATATATATGCTTTCTTGTGGCGTAAAAACCGTTTTTTCAGATGGTTTAAAATATATACAAAAAAATCTAAATGAATATCATGTATCTGTTTTTGTAGGTGTACCTGTTCTAATTGAGGCTATGTATAAAGCTGTAATAAAAGAAGTGGAAAGACAAGGCAAAGCAAAACTTGTTAAGACCATGATAAGAATTAGTAATGCTTTAAGAAAAGTTGGAATAGATATTAGAAAAGTAGTATTTAAGTCAATTATAAATGCACTTGGTGGAAAATTAAGAGAAATTGTATCAGGAGGAGCTCCAGCTGATGCTACAGTTTCAAAAGGCTTCTCAGATTTAGGTGTTACCATAGTTCAAGGTTATGGTCTAACAGAGACATCTCCAGTTATTGCTGCTGAAACTCCAACACAAATTAAAGCAGGTTCAGTAGGTTTACCATTCTTTAACCAAAAAGTAGAGATTGTAGATAAAGATGCAGATGGAATAGGACAAATACGTGTTAAAGGGCCAAACGTAATGCTTGGATATTATGAAATGGAAGAAAAGACAAATGAAGTATTAAAGGATGGTTGGTTCTATACAGGAGATTTAGGATATATAGATGATGAAGGTTACTTATTCATTACAGGAAGAAGTAAAAATTTAATAGTATTAAAAAATGGTAAGAAAATCTTTCCAGAAGAACTAGAAGCTGTACTTCAAAGATTAGATGAGATAGAAGAATGTATGGTATATGGTTTACCACAAAAAGATAATGAAAATGATGTAAAATTATCTGTAAAAGTAGTATATAATAAAGAAATGTTTAATAATTTTGAAAAATATGATATATATAGAAGTATATGGGAAAAAATTAAAGAAATAAATAAGACTTTCCCTAAATATAAGCATATAGTTAATCTAACTATTACAGACCAAGAATTAATAAAAACTTCAACTCAAAAAGTAAAAAGGCAAGAAGAAATGAAATTAATTCTAAAAGAAATGGAAGGAGAGCAGAAAAATGTCTGAGGAAAAACTATTAGAAGAATTAAAAGCGATTATGGTAAAAAATGGATTATGTGAGGAAGATGCAAATATAACTATGGAAACAAATATTAGACAAGATTTAGATGCAGACTCACTAGATTTTGTAGATTTAATCCTTGAACTTGAGGATAAATATCAAATATCTATTGAAGATGAAGATGCTCAAAGCTTTACTAGTGTAAAAGATGTAGTAGACTATATCAAAGAAAGGATATAAAAAACAAAAGCTCACTAAAATATAGTGGGCTTTTATATTTTTTCTAAAGAGTTTCAAAAGTTTTACAAGTTGCAAATGAAGTAGTAGGTTCTTTTTCTACTATTTCAAATGTCATATCCTCAACAAAGTATTTTTCAGGATTTCCAGTTATTTTTTTAATCTTTGCAGGTTCATTAAAGGTTACCTCTTTTTCGTTAAATTCATCATCATCATTACGGTAGCCAAGTCTTATTCCTCTAAATTCACTTTCATTTTGCAAAATTTGAGTAATTGCAATTCCTTTAGAGCTAATACTATTTTCTGTCTTAATTTCATAGTAATCTATTTCCTCTTTGTCAACCATAGGTATTTTTGAATAATAATACTTTTTAATATGGTTTGTAAGTTTTAAACGGTATTTATCAGATAATTCTTCGAGTTTCATAATAATTTACCTCCTTATAAAAATCGTTAGCCGTATTATACTCGCTTTAAGCTAAAATGTCTATACTTTTGATATAAAAAAAATAAATCTTTATGCAATATAATTTACTTTTACTTGTATATTTGGTAGAATACATATAAGAGGTAATTAAAATGGAAGATAATGAAGTTAAATTTGAATATGAAACAATAGAGTTAGACCCACATAAACAAATAAGTGAAGCACCACAAGAAGAAAAATCTAATATAAGTATTGGTATAATACTTGCAGTAGTAGTTGTGATAGCTATTGTTGGAGCTTTTATTACATATAAACTAATTAAAAAGTAAGTAGTAAAATAGGAAATTATTATAGTCTTAAGGTATAAAAATTATTGACATAGAGAGCTTTTTTTAATATAATTTAGATATAGGCATAGAAACTTCCTTTGAATTAAAATTATTGATATTTAGTTTCCGCCTGCTATTTACGGCATAAAAAGTTCCTTTATATAAAAGATACTTATTTTGGGGGTGTTGGTTCGAATCCAACCATACTACTATGTAGTGTGTAAACAAGGTGGCATACCCCAGATACTTTTGGCTGTAAATAGTAACTATGTAAATTTAAAGGAGGATTTTATCCTCTTTTTTTCGTTATAAGGAGATGATGTATAATTATGCAAAAAAGTTTATTAAGGTTATTTAAAGCATATTATGGAAAAGAGTCAGATGATATAAGTCAAACTGCTTTAAAATATGGAATTCTTTTAGTAGGAAAATCAGATTATGATATTTGCCAAGATGCAATAGAATTGTATGGTAAAGATAAGGAAAAATGGAATCAAACTTTTCACAAAAGTTTTGAAACTGTAAATAGTGCTACTAATGAAGAATTAGTTACTCAGCAAATTGTACATTATATTACAACTTATGGCTTTGAAAAACTTGGTATATACTCAAAAGATAAAGTATATATTCCAAAAGAAGAACTAGATATTCCAGACCTTGATGTAGATAAAATTGAACTTTTAGTTATTAGACCAATAAGTGGTAAAGAAATTTCAAAAAGGATTATGAAATTAATAACATCTGGAATTGCATTATCTAGAGAAATGATAGATGATATAATGGAACTTTGCGATTTTATTGATATAAAGAAAGTAGAGCAAATAAGCAATAGAGAACTAAGAATTAGATTATACGAGAAGTATATTATTGTTCCAAGTGACCCAGATGAATTTTTAAGATATGTAATATATTCTTTAACATCTGAAACTTTGAAAATTAAAAATGATTATTTGTATAATAAAATAAATCAAGGCTATAAGGAAGAAGCATATTTTCTATTTAGAGATTATCTTGATGAAAATGAGGATGGATATAAAAAATTAGCTTCAATTTTTTTTAGAAATAAAAAATTATTTCTTGCATTTAAAACTTCAAAGCGTAATAATGATTACGAGTTAACAGAAAAAGAAAAAGCTTTAAATAAATATATAAATAAGATAAGAAAATTAGCAGATGAAAATAAAAAAACACTTAAAAAAGATGTTGTAGATATGCTAACTCAAGATGTAGATATTGAAGATGATGAAATAATTTCTGCATTAGATAAAATTACTATATTTAGACAAATACGTCTTCTTAATGGAATTGCATATAGAATACATGGTAAAAATGATATTATATATAAAATAAGAAATGGCTCAATTTATGCTACAAAAATAAAGCGTAGAGCTCCTAAGCTTATTAAAAAACTAGAGCAAAGATATGATATTGTCAAGAAACATTTAGTTTCAAGGGTATCAAAATTAGTTAAAGGAAAAAAAGTATATATTCCAGAAAACGTTTCATATACAGTTCCATCTAGTCAAAAACAATTCATTGGAAATTATCCAGAAGGCTCATATATAGAAACACCACTAGATAGTGATATGGTATATGGCATACATTGGAAAAATTTGAAAATAGCAGATGAATTAATGAAAAATAAATATTACCTTTCAGAAGATGATGAAAATAGTAATAAGGAGATAAGAGTAGATTTAGATTTAAAACAAATAAGTCAAAATCAGATATTTGGATGGGATGCTAGATATAAAACAAACGATGGAAAAATAATATTTTCAGGAGATATGACAGATGCTCAACTTCCAAATGGTGCAACTGAGTTATTCTATATTAGTAAAGATTTAAGAAAAAAAGCTTTCTTAATTACAGTAAATGAGTTTACATATATTGAAGAAGAAATTCCATTTGAATTTTTGATAGCCAAAGCAGATGATAATACAAAACTAAACGGAGTACATAATTATATGGTAGACCCTAACAATATAGTTGAAAAATTAGATTTAACTATATCTGGCGATAGGAGAGAAATAGTTGTTGGTATGATTTGTATAGATGATACAATTAAACTATATTTAAGCAATTTTGATGGTGAAAATAGAATGTCATCAACTAATAATGAAGTAATAACAACATCTTTAAAATATATGCAATCATATTACAAAGTACAGCTTAAACTAAAAGATTTGCTTAAAGAGGCAGGTGCAATTATTTGTGAAGATAAAGAAGATGTAGATTATGATTTATCTATAAATAACATAACAAGAGATATGATAATATCAATGCTTACTGAAGATAAATAAAAATATATAGTATAACAAGATAAATATTAAAGTTTAAAAAAAGCTTTAAAATGTGATTTTTAGCAAGTGGTTATTGAAAATCACTTGCTTTCTTGATATACTTATCAAAGATAAAATTATTTTAGGAGAATAAAATGCAAAAAATTAATAGTATAAGGCAAATAATTCTTGCACTTCTTGCAATAGTAATTTTAACCTAACTAAGCAAGAAGTCCCCTACCTCTAAGGTAGTGGTATGAATTGCGATTTTTGTATTGACATA
>CANRLG010000009.1 GCA_947631415.1 uncultured Clostridia bacterium | reverse complement strand
TTTTCATTTTCATATATGTTTTGAAGGTTCTTACACTTTTTTATTATACCTTTTGCAATTCTTTCTTCTATATAAGTGGAATAACTAAAAGTATCTATAATTGCTCTAATTTCTCCAGGCTCGAAATCTGTTTCTGGATCATTACTGATATAATATCCAATTTTATTATCATTGTATGTACTAATATCATAACCAAACTTTTCTTTTAATAAATTGATATTTCTTCTTATAGTTCTAGGATCTATATCTTCACCATATAATTCTTTTATTTTTTCTTTTAGCTCTGATATAGATAACTTATGTTTTTCATCACTATATTTTTTTAATACATTTAATATATACAATATATTTCCATTTTTTTCGTATAGTTCCATAATTTACTCCTTATTATTTTATATCATAAGCTTCTTTAAGTTCGTTTATAAATTTATCATTATCACATTCGTTATACTGTATTAACGAATTAAATTCATTACTGAAATAGACACAATTATTTGGAAATATAATTCCATATATACTTTCCATGTATAAATGTTTATTTCTATTATATGGTATAAAAAGTCGCTTTCTGTCTTTAGATTTATCTTTTCCCTCCCATATATTCCAACCTTTGGGAGTTGGTAATTCATCTTTTTTAAATTCATAATATTTTCCTAATTTTATCAACTTTTTTAAAAATTGAGCATTTTTCTTATTTTTAAAAAAATTGAACAAATTTTCTTTTCTAATAATTACAATTTTTCCATCTGATATATCTTCTTTATCTTCTTTCTCTAATCGCTTTTTTACTTCATCGTTATTATATTCTTCAATTCCTGAAAATAAATATATTTTATCAAACTTATCTTCATCTTTATAATCTTCATATTCAATTGATGCATCATTTTTTACTTGACATGTAATCATTCCTCCTTCCGAATTAATTAAATCCATTTCATATTTTTCCTTAGAAACCTTACATGTTGATGGTAAAAGTTGATAATCCTTATTTTTTTCTAAAATATAAAGATATACAAGATCCTCTAAATTCATATAGTTAAGAGCAAAAGTGTAATTATGCTTATTTAATATAATTTTCATATCCTTTGGAATAATTATATCATTAGAATTTTCTTTTTCTTGAAAAATTTTTATTAATAGTAATTTTAATCGCAACGCACCTTCACCTACACGTTGTATTGTTGGATGTCTTCTTTGTGAAAATCTACCTACAATATCGCCAGGCATTTCCTTAGCTTCAATTGGAATCCATTTTTCAACTTTAACACTCCATCGATAATATGTTCCATTATTAAGTTTTTGTTTTATATATTGTGCAGTTTCTTTAATTACCCCTATATAATATATTCCTGAAATTCTTGTAATTATTAAATCATTTTTTTTCATTTGGTTCATAGAGTTTAGTGCAATACTTAAACTATTTTTTTCTATTCTTGAATCATTATTCGTTTTATTTTTATCATTCTCTTTTTTAACATCTTTTACAAATTCATCAATTTTTATTTCACTTAATTTTAAATCATTATATCCTTCATATCCTTTACTTTTTATTGTCCAACCTATTCGATAATATTCATTATTTATACATTCATTTTTAAAATCTGTTTGAGTGGATTTATCCTCATTATTAAAACCGCCTAGAAGCAACTGACAAATCCAACAATTATTTTTACTTATATCAATAAAATTTACCAATTAAAATTCCTCCACTACCTTTAATTTACAATAAGCTGTATTCTATATTTTTTTTTCAACACAAAATATTATTCTATAACATTATGTACTTTAGATTTTTCAATATTATCTAAACTCCTATATTCTATATTAATAATATTTTGTTTTACACTGTCATTTAATTCTAAATATGCATTATCTAGTTTTTCTATTGGTATATTAAATATTAGTCTTCCATTTAAACTAGTATTTGGCATAAGAAGTTCTCCTGAAACAACTCTTTCTGCTATTATTTCCTTTGTTTCTCTATCAATTACATTATATGGAACTATCTCATCTTCATTAGAAATATCTATTTCAATTTGTACATAACCATCTTCAACAGCTGTTATTGAGTCAACATCATAATATACAGACATATAATTATTAATAATTGATGTATCTAAATTTTTAGGGAAAATATCCATATAGACTTGTATAAAATACTTAGCAAATTTTTCATAGTTAAACTTTGAAACTACAATGTCCCTTTGATTATTATTTTTTTGGTATTCTATTTGACTTTCTATTTTTTCACTATAAGGTTTCAAACAACATAATGAAAATAATGATTTAGAATACAACACAAGCATAGCTATTGAAACAACAACTACTGATGAAATTTTTACAATTTTTTCTTCATTATATTCAGCACATATAAGTTTCAAATTTTTTAAAATTACTATAAAAATCATTACCTCGTATGCTAAAGAAGCTCTGATAGGAAATTCTGCTATAATTATCATTGGTAAAAGTGCGAATATTGCTGGAAAAATAAAGTATTTTACCTGTTCTTTTAAAATTTCTTTTACGTTATTATTCTCATTTATTCTTTTAGATTTTTTAAGAATAATAACTGTTATAATGTATATTATTATAATCATATACATAGCGGCTATATTTTTTAGTATAGGCAGCAAAGATACAGTTCGTTGTGTGGTATTTAATCTTCCAAAATTTCCAGGACAAAATATAAGTAAAATAGCTCCTATTCCAAATAATAACACAGATAAGATTAATTTAATCTTTGTACTTTTTTCTAACTTTAAAATTTTCTTTAAATTGAAAATAGCCATAAAAATTATAGTAGAGCCTAGTACAAATGCTACATTTTCATGTGACCAACCTGCAAAAAATGATGTTATGAAAAGTATTATTGTATTAAGCACATTTAGTTTTTTATCATTTATTATCATATTGTATATATAATACATTACAATAAGCATTAAACAAACAGGCCACAAATAATTCAAGCTACCTGAAAGCCAAATATATTTTTCCCAGAATTTATAAGCACCAAAAACTGCCAGAAATACTACACTAAAAACACCTCTTGATGTTATTTTATTATCTGAAACTTTAAGTATCATTATAATGAATAAAATAAACATTAAAGGATTTATTAAATCATAAATATATTTTCCAAAGCACAAGAAAAATTGTACCGTTGCAAGTACTGGTATTCTTCCACTCCAGTTTTTATATATACTAATTTGTGATGTTATAATATCTCCTATTGTTTCTAGCTTTGTATCTGTCCAAGCAATATGTGAATAATTATATTCATCCTGAGCAAACATATTGTACTTACAGATTAAGAATATCCCTATATATACGATAAAAAGTGATATAATTAAAAATTTATTATTCTTTATTTTCTCTATCATAAAGCCTCCACAAATATAAATAAATTATATATCATGTTTATATTCATTTCAACGCTAATGGTCAAAAAATGTATTAACCTGTCAACTTCTGTCTAAAATAAGCTCTATCTTTAAATTTTATTTTTTCTTCTTTTTAACAAATTTAAAATATTATACTTTTTTATTACTCTGCTTGTCGTATTATTGAGCAATTTTATTTTTTGTGATAATATGACATAAATAGGAGATTTTTATATGATAACATTAGAAAATATAAAAAATAATATAGCCCCTGAAAATGTAGAACTACAACAACTTATACATACTCTTACAGAGGATAATTACGTAGAAAAAATACGAGAATTCACATATTCTCAAAAGTTGTCTATATTAATAGATATATATGATGGTGAGTTAGATGAGTTATTTACTAAAGATAAAAACTTTATGACTAGATTTAAGTATGGTTATTCATATAATGAACTACTTGCAAAAGGACTTTTATCTAAAGAAGAATTAGATACATATTTTAATGTAGACCAAATATATAAAGAATGTGAAAATGACCCAGAAAAACTTACAAATATATTAAGTACCTTAGATTATTTTGAATTTGCTTATCAATTAAAAAGTAATATACTAAATAAATTTTTTAGTAATGATAAAATTATAGATTTAATAACAAAAAACGACAATGATGCCTTTGAAAAGTTAATGAATGGACTTAACACAAATAAAATAAAAGATACAGTAGTAAATAATGAGAAATTACAAAATAAGTACATAGATTACATTATAGACTCTTTAAATTCTACAAATAAATCGTTAAATACTTATTTGATACCAAATCTACCAGATAAAATAAAAGATGAGATAATAAGTAGAATTAATAAAGATGTAGATATAAAAAATATAGAAACTTCAAAATTTGAACAACTAGTATATACCTTTACAAATTCGAATGATATAAATAGTCAAAAAAGATTAGAAGGCTTAATATCTAATGATTATACGATTTTTAAAGAAAAAAGTGATGATTTCTTTAACATTTTTATGAATAAAGTTAACTCTCCTGAAATTGTTAAAAAGATACTTGAAGATGAAGGATGTAAAGAAAAATTATTTAAAAATCAACGTAATGCAGAAAAATTACTTTCAAAAGATATTGGAATAGACAATATAAAAAATATAATAGAAAATTTAGAAGAGAAAATATTTATTAGTGATGTTAGTAAAGATGCTCAGGAATACATTTTAACTAATTACTCCAATTTTACTGATAAAGTATTTTTAAACAATGTACAAAAACTTGATGAAAGTGTAATAAACTTAATTGTAAATAATAAAGATGCCATTCAATTTTTGAATTCTAAAGACCTTGTAGAATGTTATGAAGCTGGAAAGTTAAAAGATAAACAAATAATAATAGATAAACTAATGGATGAATCTAGCTTTTATATAAGAGCAGATACTATTCCAAAAGATATACTAGACTCACTTGACAAGGATCAAAGAATAACAATATTTAAAGGTTTATCTGATGATGGTTTATTCAATACAATGAAACTTACAGATGACCCTATACTAAAAGCAGTTGCAAATCAAAAAGTAGAAAATACTTTAGAAAAAAAATTAAATATAAATGAATCTACATACTACATTGCAGATGAAACTCAAAAAGGTGAAATTTTAGAACAATTAAATATTAATAACTTAGTAAAGCTTTATGTTTCAACTAAAGATAATAAAATTTTAGACTATTTATTAAATTCAGAAGAAAAAATGAAAGATATTAGTAATTCTTATGTGCAAGATTTATTACAAAATGTAGATGAATCTCAATTTAATAGAATAGTTAAAAATATAGATAAACATACAATTATAAATTGTACTTTGAATAGTGATAAATATCCTCAAATGAGCTCAAAATTATCTGAATATAGAAATAGTATTTTAAATGAAGATATAACATTATATAGAGAACTAGATAGCTATTCATTACATACTATTTTTAAAGATAAAAATGTAGATGAACAACAAAAAATATTATCCGTTTTAAAATCTGAAAACTTAATAGACATATACTCTACAATTAAAGACAATAACTTAAAAAATAAAAGTATAGAATATTTAATAAATAACTTAAAAGAAGATAATTATATAAGTTCTTTTACAAATATAAGTTCGTATCTTGAAAAAATACCTATTGATAAAGCAAACGAAATTATAAATAATCTTAGTCTTAACAATAAAATTGAATTATATGGAGATTTGTATGAAAATAAATCTGAACTTGCAAATAATATTTTGGAAAATATAAAGAATAACGTAGAAAACGATTATATACGAGATGACAAATATTTTTATTTTAATTTCAACACTATACTAAAAAAGCTAGATGAAAATGATAGAAAAGAGTTATTAGACTATATAAGTGTAAATAACTTAATTCCTTTATATAATAAGAATAATGAGAACTCAACTGAAATAAAAAATGTAATTGTATCAAAGTATCAAGATAATATAACTAAAGTTAGTAAATTACCTACTCATACAATTCAAAACTTTTTAGAAAACATTCCAAATGATGATGCAGAAAAAGTATACAGATACAATATTGATTATATTAACAATAATTACGATATTAAAAATAGTAAACTAAATGAAATTATATCAAATAACAATATAACAGAACAACTGCAAATTATGAAAATACTAGATAATAATATGTATCAAGGTCAAAATAAGAAAAAAATTGATTATCTATTATCTAAAAACCAATACGTTTTAAGGTCTCTAAATCTTTGGATGCTATCTGATGAGTTTAAAGATTACAACATTGACCTATTAGAAAAATTATCTAGATATCCAGAAATACAACATAATTTAGTATCTCAAAAAGATAGTTCAAATTTAGCTAATTTTAATATGATGATAAATAATCTTGTAGAAGGTAACAGTATTGAAAAAACTTTACCTACAATATCTAACTTATATAATGAAGTATTTGTAAATGAAAATAATAAAGATGTTTTTAATCTACTAGATGATAAAATTAACGTTGCACAGGCTGAAAATCTAAAAGAATACCTTTTAAGAAATAGATTACTACTATATGGACAACTTGCTCCAGAAGATGTTATAACACCAGAAATAACAAAAAAAGAAGATATTTATAATTATACTGAAAATCTATATAAAAAATGTGATGAAATTTTTTACAATTCATCTGACATAGAAGAAAGAAAAAATGCTTTATGTACTAGATTTCTAGGAATGTCATATAACGAGATGAAACTTATGTATAAGTCCTATGCTGATGGTATTACAAGCCTAGAAGATAAAAGTTCAACTCCATATAAAAATTCCATTTATATGATGACTACTTTACTTGCAATAGAAAAAAATGAGACTTTAAATGATGTATATGATGAATTTAGTAAAAAACGTGGTGAAATTTCTAGAGAAAGTGCTATGATTTTAGAAGGTAACATGAAAGAATGTATAGCAAAAGAAATTTCAAATAGCTTGTATAAAGTAAATAATGAAAATCAAACTTCAATAGATAACTTTAGGCAAGAATTAAATAATTGTGAAAACAAAAATGAATTTGATATGACTAAAGTACCTATAATACACCTTGATGATGACTTCAAATTACTAGTCCACAGTACCGCAGCATACGGAAAAATGGAACATATCAACTCAAATTATTTGGACTCATGGAATAATAGCGATAGAACTAAAAATCATGGTATTTGTTGTAGTATGATTGCTGATGACTATTTAGGAACTGCTAAGATAAAAGATGTACTGTTAGGTTTTGATAACATTGCTCCTACTTCACTTCAATATGAAGCACCTTATGATTTATATACTGAAAATGATAAACTTCACACAAGTGCAAATAGAAAAACTAAATACTTAAATTCTACAAATATGATAAATAACACTAGGCATACGCATAACGAAATAGATATTGAAAGGACAGACCCTCAAGGAAATACTGAATTTAATAATATTCAACCATCTTATGTAATAATCTTTGATGATATGGATGAAGAATTAAAAAATAATGCCTTAAAATGTGCAATAGACTTTAAAATACCTGTTTTAGAAATAAATAAAGAACAATGTGCTAATAAAAATGCTCAAAAAATAGATTCCATAATGGAAGAATTTGAAAAAAACGGTAACTTAAGTCTAGTAAAAGACATTATGGTTAAACATGAAAATAATAGAAGTGGCTTACGACTAGAACGACCAGATTTGGTTGAAAAATATTTTCCAACCGAAAAAGTAAATAACTTAATAAACAAAACTATTTCTGATATAGTTCAATCTAAAGAAAAAAATGATATATCTCTCGAAGAATACCAACGTGAATTGAAATATATGTATTCTATAATTAAATTAGAAGAAGATAAATTCGATGTTACTAATGAAACTGTTGCACGAATAAATACAATCGATATTGATACTTTAAAATTTAAATTTGATATAAATAAAAATTGCTCTTATTATACAGAAAAAATATCTAAAATAGATAATGTACTACAAGAAAGCATGGGTATCTCGTTAGATACAGAAGAAATTAAAAATATTAATGAAGTAAAACGTGAAGCTTTAGAGATTTCTAAATCTGAAAAAACAGATTATGAAATAGATAGTTTTGAAAGAAAAACTTTATACACAAATAGGTTAATTAATAATTTAGATTTAGAAGACAATGAAAAAGCTTTAATATTTGCAGCACAAAAATATGAACTTCTTAATAGTGATGAGAAAAAAGAACTTTTAAATAAAAATAACGTAAAATCAATGAATAGAAATGATAGAGTCCTTACTACTGCATTAGAAATTTTAGATATTGAAGATGACCCTGTAAAATTAGAAATATCCAAAATAAAGCATAGAATAACTGATAAAGAATATGAATCTGTATCTAATATAGTAAATGTAATAAAAAATTCAAGAGCCATAGAATTAGGTGAATTTGAAAAGCTAGATTTAAACGAAAAACAAAAAAATGACATTGAAAATTTAAAAACTATAATAGACCAACAATATTCATCTTACGAAAATAAAAAAAGAAATGAGGTACAGCAAAATGATGATATCAAAAGAAGATTTAATGAAAACTCAAATCCAGTTATATAACCAGATATTACTTGAAAAATGCAAAAAGAATGATGAGAAAAAATATGTGTACTTTTTGCTAGAAAAATGCATTAATGATACTAACAATGATAACAGTTTTGCACAATCTTAATGTGTTATAATTTACATAGAAAAATGACTTGAAATATTTGATATTTTCAAGTCATTTTGTTTATATTTTTTCATATTACAAATAATAAAAAGTTACGTATATAACTATATTGATAAAGCAACAGTAAAATAGTGACTTTATACATAACTAAACTAAATTTATTTATCACTTATTCATTAAATTTTTTAACCAAACATCACTTTTTTTACTGGTTTATTACTAATATGACTTACAAGTTTCATAGCTTCTTCAATTTCACTAAAATTTCTTTCTTTTTTATCTTGTAATATATTATTTTCAATATATATAATTTGCCTAAATATTTCCTCTAAAACATTAACAACTATACTATTTCCAGCCATTTTATACAGCTTATCTCTAGTAAAAAAAAATTCTCCTTTTCTAACTTCAAAATTATTATCCAAAATTCTTTGATAATCTTGTTCATCAAACCCCATCAATAAAAAACATTCTCTAGGTGTAAGGTACCTATAGTTACATTTATTAATATTTTGACCATAATAATCAATCAATCCCGAATTAGGATGTCTATCCTGTTTTGTAGTAACAGTTGAAACTATAATATTATTAACTTTTCCATTCATATATAGTTTATCATTCTTTTCATATATTTCTCTTCTAGATACAGTATCATTTGGCTGGCATTCGTCTGCTTCTTTTTTATATCGAATATCATTATAATTTAATTTTAATATGTCTCTTTTTAAAGTTTTTTGTCTTTTCACTATTTTTTTTGTAAACTCTACATTTTCTAAATCATTCTCTTTAAAATAATTTTCAACTTGCATTTCTTTAGTAGTATTTTTATTGGTAAAAATACTAATCATATATGTCCTAACTCTTTTTTGAGGAATACCAAAATCACTTGCATTTAAAGTATATATATGATTTTTATATCCTATATTTTCTAAAAAAGATGTCCATTCTTTAAAATTTTCTTTATGTCTTTTTGTCAAAATTGCACTTACATTTTCCATTAATAAAAACTTAGGTAACTCTAAATTTGATTCTACTATCTCTTTTAAAATTCTTTCAACTTCCCAAAGCATTCCAGATCTATTATGAGCATTTCTGTCTATTCCCCCTTTATTTCCATGCCAAAAACTTGCAACAGACAAATCTTGACAAGGAAAAGAATATGTTAAAAGATCTACATTATCAGATATTTCTTTACCTTTTACGTCTGTTATGCTAACCAAATTATTAGTTCTTTCTATTGCTGCTAACAATCTTTTTGCGACTTCATAGTTTAAACTATTAATTGATTTTTCAGTTGCTGGTTTTTTTCCATTAGTACTTAATGTATATTTTTTTAACTTTTTAATAATCTCTCTATATGATAATTTATTATATTTTTCTAAATCTTGTTTTCCATTGTGAATTAAATCGTATGCAATTATAGCATTTATATCCCAATCAACAGTATGTATAATTTTGTGTTTTATACCAATTCTTTCTAATGCTTTTGCTTGACTTCCTATTCCACTAAATGTTTCTATTACTTTAAACATAAATTTACCCCTTTTCATAATCATACTAATATTGTACCAGGTTTTCATTTTAATTACCAGAGCTTAATTAAAATTTAATTATTTTTTTAATCCTTCTTCATATAACCTATTTCTTATTTCAAAAATTCTCTTAGCTTGTTTGTTAGTAGGTGGCTTATAAGTTTTATCAAAATTACATGCTACTTCTAAAAAGCTTTGTTCAATTGGATTAATTAATTTTCTATCTAATCCCCATCTCAAAACATTTTTCCAATATTCGGAGCCTAATTTTACTACTTCCATTTCTAGATTTAAATCATTTATCATTTTTCTTTCTCTAATTCCATCTTCATATTCTTCCTTTTCTTCCTCTAAATTTGCTAACGAATCTATAAATTCTTTATTTATAGTCCATTTTTCTTTTTTAGCTCTTTCCCAACATGTTTCTTTTTTACACCATTCTGTAACATTATCTGTTGTTCTGTCATCACGGGTTATGAACTCATATACTTGTCTAGTTGTAATTAGTAATTGTTGTTCTAATTCTTTGTATAATTTTTGCTTATTCCAAATTAGTTTTAAATTTATACTCTTTTCTTTATATTGATTTTTAATGATATTTGACAATATGCTAATAGCATATGTAACTATATTTGCTCTATAGGCTTTTTTTTCTTTGTACCACTCTTGATTTGTTACTAATTTCTCAGTTTCTTTAAATAAAATAGCTAAAGAAATAACATTTCTATAGTATACTTCATTAAATTTTTCATTTGACTTTTCCCATAATTCATCTATTTTTCCAGCAAAAAATCTCATACTATACTGTGCACCTTTACTAACAATCTGAGGATATCCTTCATATGTATTAATATATTTGGCTAAATCTACTTTTTTTATAACTTGATTTTTGGGATTTCTTAATTGATATTTTTTTCTTTCACTTGTTGTAAGCTTCATTTGTTCTTGAGTGTATTGTCCTCTTGCTCTTTCATAAAACCATATAGTTTGATATTGATTTCCATTAACAGCAGGAGCATATACTTTTCTTGAATATTCTTCCATCCTGATATGATATGGATGGTTTGAGAAAAAATCTGCTTCATCAACTTTATTTTGACTATTTGCACATCTAGATATTATTGGTATTATTTCAGTTGCTTTTTCATGATCCACAACAGATAATTTCATTGGTACAAATATATTAGAAACATCTTTTTTATCTTGTAATACTGCATTAGCTATAGAGGCTGTCGTTTGACCACCGTTTATTATTTGTAAATCTTTAATTTGTACTATCTTTAATCCATCATTTGTTAATTCTGTCTTTATTTCAGTCGCAGTTGCTGCAATTCCATTATTATATGCAAAAAACATTTCTTCTTCATTCAATATTGTATTTCTTATTCCCTTGTTAACTTTACCTTTTATACTTAAGAATGATCTAACATTTCCTTCAAGTAGTCTCGAACCATAATCTATGTACATTTTTGACAAAACATCTCCTGGAATAACTGCTAAATATGCAGAATATTCTTTATTACTTACCGCATTTACACAAGGGATTCCTCCATTTTTCATTTCAGAAAAATCTATTTCTATACTTTCTTTACCTAAAGAAGAACTATATATATCGTACATTCTTTTTATATCCCATACATTTAATTCCACAGTTTTAGATGAAATATCTTCTTTTTTTATATTTTTTACTCTTTCACTTAATTTTTTATCTGTGATTATATAAAATCTAAACTTAACTATTTCATTAATATTGTTTAATAATTCTTTTGCAAATCCATACCCACTAGAGCTTTCTTCAAATCCTTTACTAGTAATATATCCATTTATGCTTGCCTCAACTAAATGTCTCATATTATCATATAGTTTATTTATTTCTGTAGTTGTTAAATTTGTTGCTTCATCTAAATTTGAAAAATCACTAATTAATACTACACATGATTTATCGTATGGATCAAAATAATAACCATCCATAACCATTTTTCTATTTCGTTCTCCAATACCTTCAAAATAGCCCTCTGTAAAATCTTCAAATTCTTCTGCATTAATTAGTATATCTACCACATGCTTGACAAATTCACTTGACATATTATTGATTTCAGATTCAGCAGACACTCTTACATCTTCCAATAAGTCTTTTCTATACTCTTCTAAATCCATATTAATCACCTATTACGAAAAATTTTTTTATTTTGTTAATATATATTTGATAGCTAACCCTTACAATTCCATCTTTTAATTCATTATTACTTATTCTTGGAAATCCTTCTATTACTTTATACTTTTCTATACCTTTATTTGCATAAACATACTTATCATATTCTTCAGAATAAAAATAATTTCTTTCTTCTAGTTTTTTATAAAATAAATTTACTTGTTTTTTGTCTTCTAATATTTTTTCTATAGATTTTATGTATTCATTTAAAGAAATCGGATTAGTTATAGCAAAACTACTAGGCTCTAGCTTTACTAAAACTAATTCTCCATATAATTTTGATTCAAGTTGCTCAATAGAACTAATTTCTACTGTAATAGCATTTTCTCTTATAGCCTTCAGTTCATACCACGTTTCATTAATCTCAAAATCTTTATGTGACATTGAACTACCTATCCATGATTCTAAACTTTTGTTTATACCATACTTCTTTATCATTATTTCTTTTAAGAACACTAATTCTCCTAACAATCCTCTTATTTCATTTTCACTCATTATTGTTGAATGAGGATTTTTAAACATTTGTATCCATTTTTTCCATCTTTCTATAATAAACGAAATTGAATCAATTTTGTTTGATAAATTAACTGTTTTTTGTACTATATCATCACAAAATTGATAAAAAATATCGCTCATCATATCATCCAATAAGCTAAAACTTAAGCTCAATCTATCGTCTATTGTTCTTTTTAAAATTTTTGCTTCAATTAATTTTGTAGATTCTATTTCTTCTATTTCTCCACATGAAATAATGGCTAATGTTTTATATCCTTTTTCATTATAACCGACATATGTATCTATAGGATGTTCAGCATTGATCCTTATAAATGAATTTTTATCTTTACATTCTTCAAATTTTTCCTTTATTAAATTAATCATTTACTTCTTCATCCTCCTCATTATCATATTCTTCAAAATTTTCAAACTGTCTATATGCTATTAGATTAATTTTATAATTTGCATAACTAGTTTCTTCGTTTGATAGTGTAGGAATTCCAATACTTATTCCAACAATTGGATAATTTTCTTTTATTAATATTTTTTCATTAAATGCATCTTCTTGACTTAAATCTAATAAATATATCATTAACAAAGGATTTCTTTTTATTTTAAAGTAAGCAATTTGTGGAACTTTTTTTCCAATTTTGTCTGGATGATCACTATAATATTTTTTCTTTATATCTTCTATGTCATCATTGGTTAACCCAAATGTCGAATCTCCCGGATTACCTAAACGATTTCTTTCTTTTGATAATTGAATTACATTACCATTATTCCTAAAATTAAAACTTCTCTGTACTAATTTAATTGAATTATTTTCATCAATTTTGTATATTTTTTTTGATTCACCATTAATAAATACAACATTCCATAAATTTAACTCATTTCCCTTATATTTATCTATAAAGTTCATTATAGTTTCAGTGTTAAATCTAAGATTAGCATATGATGCTTCATAATTTTTTAAGAAATCAATAATAATATCTTTTCTTATTCCTTCGTAGCCACATGAAGTACCTGATTTTTTACATTTATACTTGTTTAAGTTTATTGCATAAATTAAGTTTTCAACGGCACTTAAATTTGTGTTATTAGCTTTTTGGTCATTATTAATTCTAGGTGTTTCTAGAACTACTTGACTTAATGATTGTGCTCTTTTATAATTTGAAGCTGTTCTCATTTTATTTCTTGCTGTTATCATTAAGGTTTGTTCATCATTTCTAACACGTAATCCAAATTCTAAAGGAGTCTTGCCTAATTCTCTCATACGTTTTATATCTCTCTTTAATTCATTTGTTGCCTCACTTATTTCTTCATAGTAGAATATATTTTCATCACTCATCCATATTTTACACAAATCATCATAATTATGTCTATATCCAAACCATCTTCCCATTTGCATTAATGTATCATACATTTTTGAATTTCTATGAAAATAACTAATAACCAATCCTTCTAATGTTAATCCTCTTGATAGTCCCATACCACCTATTGCTATTACTCTTAAGCCTTGTTTTTCATTTTCTTGATAATTTAACAAATTCTTATTTTTGGTATTTACTACTTTTACTTCTACAGATGAGATAGATTCATTCATTATTTTTATTATTTGTTTCCAATCAAATTCAACATATCCATATGAACTATTAAAAGTTTCATAAAGAAATTTAACATTTTCATCTTTTAACGAATCATTTAAATCTAATTTACTATATAATCTTACAGATTTCTTTATATCTTCAACATAATCTAAAATAATATTCCCAAATTGCTTTTGAACTTTAACAAATCTACTAATATTTACAAGCATAGATCTATGCGTTGTAGTATCTCCTCTTAAATCTCTAATTGCATTTACTATTAAGAATTCATTTATTGCCTTTTTTAAGCTATCTGATAATTTTTCTACTACAAAATCAATTTTATGATTTAGTGGATATATGTCTCCATCTTTTATTGATTCTAACATACTACGATATTTACTATCTTTATTATATATATCTTTTGCTCCAATATAATTTGTTGGTGCATCTAAACAATAAATATAATCCTTTGGAAAAAGGTCCTCTTTTTCCATATCATCTTTAGTATCAGGATTTATAAAAATATTTGCATATGGAGTAGCTGTAAACCCAACATAACTTGCTTTTTTAAATAATCCTAACATTTCCACTATTTTAGCATTTGTTTTTGTGGGATCACACTCTTCTTTATTTGTATTTATTGAAGCATTATCTGCTTCATCATCTATCATTAAAAGAGAATTATTGATATACTTGCTTCCTGGATCTAAATTCATTTGTTTTAACCACTGATTTAACCTTTCAAGCACTGTAACATTCTTTTTTATAACAAAAATCACAGGATCCTTTAATGTATTTAAAAATAATCCTAAATTATTAGCAAATTTGGTATTGAAGTCATCGCTTTTTGTAGTTAAAACAGCTGTTCTTAATGTATTATTATGTTTTCCCACACCAATTGATTTATCGATTTTTTGCTTTTTTATTGCATCACTATCTATTCCTGTAAATCCTTCATCAATTCTTAATTGTGTTTGCTGTCTTAAGCTTTCTATTGTACCTGTTAAAAGAACAATAACCTTATATCCTGCATCAGCCGCTTTACATATTAATCCAGTATAATTTGCTGTTTTTCCTGACTGAACATCTCCTATTATCAATCCTCTTCTTTGATATTTTTCTTCAACATTAGGATCTCCTAATAAATCTGTTAGTTCGTCAGACACCTCATCCATAGTTTTTACTATAGGTATTGAAAACTTTTTGTCTTGCAATAAATATTCTTTATATCTATTCCAATAATTCATATTCAAATCTTTTTTTCGTTCATAAAACCACTTGACATGTTGCTTTGAAATTAATGCTTCTCCTAAATCCAACTTAATTAAATTTTCCGAATGTATTATATTTCTTGCTTTTCTTACTTCATCTTCTGTCAAATTAAATGGTTTCATATTTGCAAAATTAGTTATAATTTCATCAATTTGAGTTTCTGTTAAAGTATCTTCATATATATATGCTTTAACAACATTTATTAATTTTTGAATATTATCCATCCTATGGCTCCTCCTCTTTAAAATATGACTTTAAATTTTCATAATTACAATAGGGTTCTGTTTTTAACAAAGCGTTTAAAACATTTTCTCTGTCCATTCCTGTACTAGCGCATAGTTCTAAACTCTCTTTAATTTCATCACATAGTTTTTCTATAACTTCATTATTTTCAACCTTATTAGGTTCAATTACTTTTCCCTGAGAAGCATCTAAATATAATGAATTAGTAGGAAATTGTTCTTCTATAATATTAAGTACCATATCTAATGCTTTAAGTTGATTTGGATTTAAAGTTTCTTCCAGTATTTTCAATTGCTGTATATTTCTATTTATTTTGTACTCATAACAGCCATCTCTAAGTTCTATCCTCTCCCATATATAGTTTATGTCTTTATCTTTATTAACTTTTCTTCCTCTATAACTGTGAACTGTTTTACTTTGAAATATCGACTCATCAATACATGCATATAATTTTTTCTTTATTATATCTGGTAAATTTGCTGTACTTTTCTTTATATCTATACCCCACATATAATCTAAAGAATTTGGAATGTCTACCATAACTCTGGCCAATTTTCCTAATTCTTCTTTTCTAGTTAATCTAAACCATGTTCCCCATATTATTAATCTCTTATTTCTATAAATGTAAAATCCTTGATTGTTTTTTAAGTCCTCTTTTCCTCCAACTTTTTCCAAATCATCCTGAGTTAATTTACTTATATATGGTAATATATATGGTTTAACTCTAATATTTTCATTATCTATTATAATATTTTGTTCTCTTAAAGCCATTGTAGATTTATTTGAAAGTAAAAATGGATCTCTTGAATTTATTTTATTATTATTTACATATATTTCCACACCATCATCTAAATATCTATGGAATACAAGAGCTAAGTGATTAATAGTTTCATTCATATAATCTCTTAAAGTATTATTTAAATTAGATGTAGATGATGAAATTCTATCAAAGTTTTCTAACATCAAGTATGTTCCTGTATCAACATTATCAAATAGACTAATATTAGGTAATTTTCTTATTTCATCTTCTACATATTCGAGTAAAAACCATCCCTGTCTCTCTATCACATAGTCAAGATCCCATGAAAAACCAGATAATCTTCCATCTTTTTTACTAATTACAATTAATTTTCTACACTGTGATAACGAGGCAGATTTCATTCCTAAACCAAATCTACCTAAATCGATTTCACTCCTTTTTTCTAATGGATTTCTAGCTCCATATCTCAGTGATTCCTCTAACTCTTCTTTGTTCATTCCAAATCCATTATCAAATATAATTAATTGAGGATATTCATTAGGTATTAAAATAATATCGATCCTTTTCGCCATTGCGCTTATACTATTATCAATTAAATCTGCAATCGCAGTTTGAAATGAATATCCTAAAGATCTTATTGCTTCAATTAAAATTGGGGCTGATGGTAAACTTTGTTTCTCTAACATAACAATCTCCTATTTTTACTTATAATAACTTTATTATGATTTATATCATAAATCGACATTTTTCTCAATAAAATTAATTTAATTTGATTTTTAATTCTTTTATTTAGAGAATTTTAATAAATTTATCATTTACTTAAATTATTAATTTTGAAATATAAAAACTTCGAATAAATTATTCGAAGTTTCTATAAATGTAACTCTTTAGGACAATTATTATTAAAAAACGCATTTAAGGTTAGAATATCATTAATACCTCTCTTATATAAAATATCAATAATATCAACTCTAGAAATTATTGATATTGGATGTCCATCCTCAATAATTTCTTCGTAAGCTTGTTTTGCAACATAAGATGTTGTAACTAGAATTCCAAATTGTCTTTGTCTAATTCTTGATATTAATCGAGAAGTTTCCTTTACTCCAACAGAATTATTAATATCATAACATTTTGCTTCAACAGCAAAAGAAGTAGTTAACGACCTATTTATTTTCCCCATTATTCTATATTGACCAATTCCGTCTCTACCTCCATCTCGTGTTGGTTTTGTATTATCAATACCTATAATGTTTGAATCAACTTGCGTACATAACCATAATGCAAAAGGTTCAAATTGTGTTGATTGATTTTTATTTTTATTATCATAAAAATAATCATGAATTATTTTTAACATTTTTAATTTTTGAGGTTCAGATGGCAATTGTTCTTCCTTTGTTCTTACATTATTTAACCTAATTGTTTCAAAAGGTGTATAAATTCCTTTTTTCACCCACCTTTTATATGATATCTGAACATACACACTTTCATAGCATAGTTCATTTTTTATGTCATCTAACCATCTTAAATCAATTGAAGATTTATTAGGCTCATTACTAGATTCCTCTTTCGTATCTAGTAGTGTAAAAATTGCTTTATAATTTTGGAATCTATCACCATTTTCTTTAGATGCCCAAACTGCTGTTAAAATATCTTTATCATCATAATTTGAATTTCCATGAACAATCAAACCTTTAAATTGTACACCTTTATACTCTTTCTTACTTTCAAATAAAAATATTGGTGTAATCTTCTTTCTATCTTCAAAATTATTTTTACTTAATCTATCATATATATTCCTTAAAAATTGATTTCTCATTTTAGAATGCAATTCGTAACCGGGTTGTTTATTATCACAATAATAAGTATAAATTCATGTTTCATAATCTAAAAAATCTGGCCAATCAATATCTTCTTTCGTTGAATGAATAACATAGTAACCTTTTCCTTTACAAGGCCTAAAACCTCCACCATTTCTAACTTTCATTAAAACAGTCATAGCATCTGATTTTCGAAAGCCACCATTCTTGTATATAGTATCGATATCTATATATTTTTCTTTTTTATTTTGCAATATTCAATAATCTTTGTCAAAATATCACCTACTTTTCTTTATCTATTCTAATTATATATTATAAGTTAATTTTTTCTCAATAAATTTGCTTTAAAAATTTTTTTGATAGATACTTTTTCAAAATCAAATACAACGATAAAAAAGTAGATTTGTACTACAAAAGTTAATTATTATCTTACATATTTATTTTTTTCTTAAAACTAAAGTTTAAATAAAAGTAGTTATTAGTCTCTATTTTCAATTTAAAATCTGAATAGTTTTCTTAATTTTCTATATACAAATAATTACTACAACTTAGTTATTTGTACAATATAATTATGATTACAAATGCAAAATTAGAACTACAACCTTAGTATTATAATGGCTAGTTGAAAGATTTGTGTAATTTAGTTAAATTAAGATTTTTTTTACTGTATATCAATAAAACTTGAAAAAGTAGCTTTATAAAATAAATAGTGAGTTTTTTGAGAATTTGGCAATTTTTTCAAAATATCACTTGTATTTTTTTCTCTACATATTTTTATTATTTTATTGCCATTTCATACTTTTTAAATTTCTAACCAGTAATATTTTGTAATTTCAATCCGTGATATTTTTCATTTTTAATCCGTGATTTTTTTAATTTTCATTCCGTGATTTTTATTTAATTTTAAATATAATATATTGATGATAAGCAACAATTTCATTCAAAGAAATATATTTTTATTAAAACATATTTTCAATTTCCAATGGAACTATATCTTCATATAACAAAACAAATTGTGAATTAACTTGTCTATAATCATGATAATGTCCAAAATACCACTTCTTAAATTCACATTTTTCCATAATCTTTTGCAAGTAATCTGTTAAATAATCTTTATCAAATCTTCCTGATCCTAATAATGTTTGGATATTTGTAGGACAACAATGTGAAATAATATAGTCAACTTTATAATTCACTTTTTCTAAATTATTTATACCATTTTGCATTTCTTCCTCAGTTGGTAATTCTAAATCCCACCATGAATACTCTCTTATTCTAAAATACGCTCCTCTTTTACGATATTCATATATCTTTTTTTCTTCATCTAAGTTTAATATTCCATCATTTATATCATGTGATTTTGCTCCACCAAAAGCAAATATCTTTTTACCATCTATTTCAAATATTTCTCCACGCATTAAATGAAAAACAGAATCCCTTATTTTATGTATTTTTCCACCATGCCATTCTTCTACAGGATAATCATTATATAATCTAGTAAAGTTTTCATGATTTCCATCTACAAATAGAGTAGTGAAATTTCTTGTATTTAGCCAGTTTAACAACTGTTTTTCATATATACTTTCTTCCTTGTAACTCCATATTCCACCAAAATCTCCACATATTATTACATAGTCATTCTTTGTCATTTCATTTTGTATTGGAAATTTATTTTCATTGAATCTTGAAAAATCTACATGTGTATCACCTGTAATATAAATCATATTATTATCTCCTCTACTTAAAATCTAAATACTATTATTTGAACTCCCTCTATTTCTTTTAAAAAATTAACATCTTTCCACTCAAAAAGTTGCCATTTTACATGTTCAATTATAATTTTAAAATATTTAAACCACCACTAATTATCATCTCATTCAAAATAATCATATAACAATTGTTCTTCAAAACTTAACTTTCTATATTCATCAATACTAATGCAGTCATAAATATCTTCCTGTTCTCCAATTAAGTAACTATAAATAATATTTTTATTAACATTCCATGATATTCATTAAATTTTCCTAATGGAATACAGGCTTTTATATCTTCCCAACTAACTGTAAGTGGCAAAGTTTCATATTGTAATTTTTCTGTATTAAAATTTTTGTTGTCTATTCTTCATCTATATTTTTTCTAGATAACTTTCAGATTCTGATGAACATATATCATCATTAATTTTTATTATAATTAGTACTATTAATAGTACTATTTGTAAATATCTTGAATAATGTATGTCGGATTTTCTATCTCCTATTTGTGTACCATGCAAATTAGAATTTCTTATATCATATCCATCAATAAATTCTGACATATTTAAATAAAAATTGAAATAATCTTGCTCATTTCTTGAAAATAGTGAACTTTCAATTTCAAGCTTATCTTCTTTAATCATTTGTTTTATTTCATTCCTAATTTTTTCGCTTTTCTTCCAATAATTAATTACCTCTTTATAATGTAGCTCTGCATAAATCATTATTCTTTCCTCATTTTTGATTTTTAGAAAACCTTTATCATTTTCAAAAATAATTTTTTCTTTTATTAACCAATCTAAATCTTCCTTGTCATATTTTGGATAATCATTATACTTTATATTTTCTTTAACTATCAATTTAAAAAAATTATCATATTTTTTATCTAAATTTTCTAAATATGCTAACATGCATTGATCTGAAAAAAAGTAATAATCTATTAAATTATTGTAATCATTATTTTTTAAATATACATATTTATTTTTTACTTTTGATGGAATATCTTTAAAAAACATATGCTCTGATGACATACTCACTAATTCTGGATCCACTTGTCCATCTTCAACGTAATATTTATATTCCTTTAATATATGATCTATTTCAGGTAATACAGATTTACATTTTTCAAAGAATGTAGAGTCTTTTGAAGGCATAGAAATACTAAAATTTTCTATTTTAAAATTTTCTTTTAAATAACTATTAAAAAACCATTCAATTACATCTTCTAATCTTATATTCAATCTATTCAATTGGTCATAATATGCATTTAATTGTAATAATGACACAGTCTTTTTATGGTTAAATGATAAATTTGGATTATATGCTTTTAACAATTTTAAATTCATAAATCTTTCAAGAACCCCTGCTTCATGTTTTTTATTTACTAGTTCTATTCTTCCTTCAAAATCTGTAACATTAAATAAATATATAAAATTATTTAATAATGTTGCAAAATCATCTTTATTTTCTTCTATCCATCTTTTACTATATGAATATATCCACTGATTTCCTTCCATTTTTTCAATTTTTTCTATTTGCTGCCTGTCATCAAATTTTACAATATAACTATATTCTATACCCGATTTTTTATTAAATATTTTGTTTTCAAGTTCAACAACTTTTCTACATGCTTTTAATTTAGTTTTATCACTTATTTCTATCATATCTTTGTTACTTTGAATTTTAGCTATTATTCTAACATAATTTAAATTAGCATTCTTATTATCTATATATCTAATTAATATTTTTTCTTTATCTTCATTTGTTAACGAACTAGGAAGTTCTATTTCTTTATTTTTTTCTTCATTAATATAATATTTTTTTATCATAATTTCTGTAGAATTAGTAACATCTTGAAACATAACTTTTCTTATTTCACTATCATATTTTTTTACAATTTTTTTAAAATGCAAAACATAATATAATGAAGCTTTTTTTTTGCATATTGCTTTTATAAAAATATCATCAGCTATATTCACCTTTTCTATTTTCTTTTCAAATAGTTCGAAAAAGTCATTGATGTATTGATTTGGCACATCGTTCAATATTTTTTCAAATTTTTCATTTGTTAAATTATTATCCATATATTTAAATATTATAAACTTCATGTCTTTTATAACATTTTTAACCTTCTCAATATAAGCAGTGTTCCATTTCTTCAAAAATAAATTATTATCTACGTATTTAGTAATATTATACAATTCTAAAATCTCTTCCATAGTATATTTCTTATTCTTGTCAAAATCATTTATAATTTTTTCAGCATTTTGCAATTGATATCCAATCGATAAATCATTTACAGAATAAAATTTAATTGTATCCATTGATCCCTCCATATAAATACAGTAAAATTAAATCATTATTTTACTTTTGTACATTAATTATTTTATACATATTTTTCTTATAATTTTTCATTTATTCATATTCTTCATTTTCTTCTGCTACCCTTAAATGACTAAGCTTTTTATTATAACCAATACTATAAGTATTTTTATTATTTTGATTTAATCTTTTCTTTAAATATTCAGATAATTCTTTATTTGTGCAATATATATAACATCCTTTTTGACCTCTTGTTAGTAGAGTTCTATATGTATTTTTAATTATTTCATCTGCTACTTTCTCTGCTTTATCAAAATTTTGTCGATACATCTTATATATTCCTTTAACAGATTGATCTGTTTTTGCTCTTTCAGTAACATCTGTCACTATTTTACCATTTTCATATCTTAAATCATTACCAATAATTACTCCAACATAATCAAATTCTAATCCTTGTGCAGTATGTATACAACCTATTTCATTAACTGATTCTGGATCAATTGCCCAAGTTTGACTATTTCCCAAATTCCAACTCATTGCAAATTCATGTTCTGGAATAGTTATATCATAAACATTTGACTTATTTTTTCCATCAGCAATCCAATTCCAACAATATCCAGCAAGTAATCTTGCTTTATTATTTATTTTATTTTTTTCAAAAATTAAATCTCTCACTTCATTTGGTGTATCACACACTCTAATATCATAATCCAAATCAAAACTATCGCTGTTAGCTGTATTCCTTATTTGTAAAACATCATCAAGCCATGCTATATATCCATCTGAGCCATTACATCTAAATTGAGATTCTAATTCCATTATTTCATATTCTGCATTAGCTTGTCTAATATATTTT
Source organism: uncultured Clostridia bacterium (assembly GCA_947631415.1). Lineage (GTDB taxonomy): Bacteria > Bacillota > Clostridia > TANB77 > CAG-465 > CAG-465. Next base: position 15,536 of record CANRLG010000009.1, on the reverse strand, counting down.
TGTATTTCATCTATACTTCCAATATCTTTTAAAGTCACTCTCTGCGACTCATCTATAAAGAATATTGAAAATTTTGAAGTCTTAATAATCTCTTTTATCTGATTTTCTCCTAAATTTTGAAACATTCCAGACTTGGCATTTAGTCTATGTGCTTCATCAACAATTAATACATCATATTCATTCTCAGCAGAATCTACAAATGAACCTGATCCTTTAAACAAATTATTTATTCTTGTTTTTTTGAAGTCGCCACTTAATTTGGTAGCATATACATTTCTAGGTGCTGCATTTTTCGTAACATATGCACAAACCATATTTTCATTAGTTAATTTAACCAACAAATTAACAGCTAAAACAGATTTTCCTGTCCCTGGTCCTCCTTTTACAATCAAAACTCTTTTATTTCCATCTCTATATGATTTTCTTGCCATAATTAATGCAGTTTCAAACACAAGTTTTTGATCATCTATCATGACAAATTCATCATTACCTTTCAACATACTTGATAATGCATCTTGTAATGATTTAGAAGGTCTTATTTTACCATTTTCAATCATATATAATGTTTCTTTATCATCACCATATTTTATATATTTATTTATAAAATTTCTTAGTTTGTCTACTTCACCTTTTATAAAAGCAGGTGCCTTTTCTAAATAATACTTATAATTATCTGATAATAAAGTTGGAGGAGTAACTGCTAAATAATTATGAAGATATACACATGGATGTAAGTCTATTTGTCTATTTTGAACTGTTTCATTATAATCCTCTATAGTAGTTGCGTAAGACCAAGCTTGATATGATGGATGAGCTACCTCCCTTAGTGCATGTCCAGTATATGTTTGCACAATTCCATCTTTTCCCTCAACTAACTTAGCTTCTGTCCATTGCTTAAGTTCCACTATAATTGCAGTATTCTTACATTTATCATCTTTACCTGTAATTATAAAATCAACCCTTTTAGAAGTATTTGGAATTTTAAATTCAATTGCAATTCCAGCATTTGATGGTATATTATTATCTATCAATACCTTCATCATATATAACATAGAGTTGTTCCACGCATTTCTCTCTGACTCAGATGTATGGTATCCCATCCTCTCAAAGAACTTCTGATCTATAACTCCTTCTATCTTATCTTCAATAACATCTTCTACAAACATTTCTTTTGTTGACTCATATATAATCATAATATTTTTCCTCCACTAATATATTAAGTGTTTTTATTAAGTCTTCGTTTAGCTTCTTTTTTGCCATCATTATTTCCATTTGCTAATTTCAATAGAACCTAGATTATTATTTTTTCTTTTTGCATTTTATTCTTCATCTGTAAATTCCACTATAGCATCATCTGTATAGACAACATCTGATGACAACGATTCTCTATATTCATCCGCCATCATTGTCATATTAAATTCTGCTGTCGGATCAATTTCTCTTACTATTTTTTCTAGTTCTTCAATATTTATCTTAAAAAATTCTTTTCTTCTATTTACTTTATTAATCCTATTAGAATTTAAAATTTCATGTAATTTACTTTCTAAAGCAACAGCATCTTCTGAAAAAATAAAACTATGTACATCAAATTTAAAAGGAACACTTGCATCTCCTAATTCATTTACTCTATCTTGAGGATCAATTCTTCTAGTCATTCCTATTTTAAATACATTTTCACCAAAAGCACCAATATTACTAATTATATAAACTGTACCTGCTTTTCCATTTTGTAAGTTTATAATATCATTCTTTTTTATAGCCACATCAGATAGTTTAGATTGAAGTTCTATTATTTTGGCTTTTAATTTTTCAATTTCTGCATTATCTTGTGAATTTTTCATATCTTCGTTTATTTTTATCAGCTCATTTTTATACTTCTGTTCTTCTTGTTCAACTTTTTTTCGCTCAATTTCTAAAGCTTTTCTTTCTTCTACTTCTTGCCTCATTTTTTCTCTTATTGCTTGCTGTTCTTGTTTGGCTTGTTCTTTTTTTACATAATAGTTATATTCTATCTTAACTGCATTTATAAATAAATATTCTATTTCTCCAATAAATTTCGTTAACGTAGGTAAAATACTTTGGTTTCCTTCCCCAGCAATTTTTAAATACTTATTTGTTATTGTTTTTAATTTATCTATTGAATCTTGTAGTTTATTGTATTTTAGATCATTTAATATATTTTGAAGTTCAGCTCTTAATGCTATTACCATTAAATTGTATATTGTACGATTGGCTTTTGTTGTATATCTATTAGAATATAATTCTAATAATTTATCTATCTGTTTTTCGTTTTCTTTATATGCTTTTTTTAAATCAGGAACATTCATGGCATTTAATTTTGTTATTACAGAAGGACATAATTCTTCTATTTCATTTTCTTGATAACTACCTATTTTATAATCTTTTACATCTAAATATGAATTTAAAAAATTATTTATAGAATATTCAATACTTTTATATAGTTCTTTATTTCTTGATATTTTATTAATACTAGTATTAATTTGCTTATTTTTGCTATCTATTTTATTATTTAATTCCATTACTTCTAGTTCTTTTATATCTATTTCTTGTTGTCTCTTTTGAATTTCATCCTCTTTCACTCTTAAAATTTCTTCATTTTCAGCCACTCTTTTTTGGGATTCTTCATATGAATCAATTCCTAGTGTTTCTATTTTCTCATGTAATTCTTTATTTTCAGCTTTTATCAGATTAAGATTTTTTACATCTTTTATCCATTCTATAATATCCATTATCTCCATTTTATACCCTCCAACAATTTATTAGCATATGTATTTTTCTTCATCTTCAGCAACGTTTAAATATTCTTTACTATCATCTAATTTATATTTAAAATAATTACCAGTACATTTTTTTAATTGTTCCCTTAGTTCATTATCACATGCATAAATGTATAATCCGTTAACTCCACGTGTCATAAGAACTCTTACTTCATGTCTAAGTAATTCTTCGCCAAATTTACATGAAGTTCCATTAGACAAAGTTCTGTTTCTAATTGCTTTTTTATTACAACTTTCACTTGGGTCGAAAACAATATGTCCATTCCTATATTTTACTGATGGCCCGAGAATTACTCCAGCATAATTTAAATCAAATCCTTGAATTGTATATGTTGAACCAACTTCATTAATGGTTTGAGGTTGTTCCGCCCATGCTAGAGTTTTTATATTCATTTTTTCTCTTCTATCTAATTCATTTTCTAATTCTCTATTCCAAGGTTTATGCCATTTGCCTATTCTAACTTCCCAATATTTATCTTCACAGTTTTCATGATTATTTTTTACATATGGCCAATCATAGGTTGCAATAACTCTTGATAATTTACTTTCACTTTTTGAGGCTTTTTTCTTAATATTATTATATAATTTTGCAGGACTATCAAAAATCTTTATATCATAATCACCTAAATCATTTGGCATATTTTTTATTACTCCATCTTTAGTAAATGAGTTTATCCAATCTATAACTTTTTCATTGGCATTCATTCTTAGTTGATTTTCTAATTTTAAATAATTATCATTTTTTAAAGCTTTATTTCTATATTTTTGAATATTTTCATATTCCCAATATTGCTCAGTAGTTAAGACTTGTTCTTCATCAAACATTACAATTACCACCTTAGCTCTGTCTAAAATATCTTTTAATTGATTTTCTCCTCTATAAGATTGCTTTCCTTGTGTTAATAACAAATGTGCTTCATCAATAAAAACAACATCTACTGGATTATCAACTGAATGATTATTTATAAAAGATGTAGGTTTTTCAATTACTTGTCCATATTTATCGGTAATTCCTAGTTTATCAAAAATTTGTCTATATACTGTTATTTGCTCATCATGATTTACTAGTAGAAAAAAACGTGGAATTTCATTTTTTAAACTATTATTTTCTACCTCTATATATCTACAGTATAATTCATAAAATGTGCTACTATTTAATACTGTTTTACCTGTTCCAGCTTCACCTTCAATAAAAATGAGCTGATCTCTACTGTTCTCTTTCAAAATATTAAATATTTTTTCTAAGATTTTATCCTTAGCTTTTTGTTGTTCTTCTGTAAGTTTATGTAGTGGTGAAGCTTTAAATATTGCAGAATCCCTGATAGTATCTTCTAAAGGAAATATTTCTTTATTATCTTTTCTAAGCTTTTTCCAAATTTTTGAAAATATTTCATTTAGCTCTTCCCACATATAATAATGATTTTGAGGATTATATCTACCATTATGTACTTTTTTATACTTTCAACACTTGTTAAATAATGAATTAACTTTGTTTCAATGTCCATTGTCATAGATTTGTTAAAATGTTCATGTCCAATCACATATAAACTTGCACTTTCATTTACTAAATTATGTTGCCACTCATTATTGTTTCCTATTTCATTATAATGTTGCTTTGTTCTTTGCAAAATATTGTTTGACTCTCCTACATACACTTCATATTGTTCATTATCCTTCCAATTATGAATATAAACTACAGGAAAATTCATCATAATATCTTTCTTTTTCTCATCATCTGACTTCATTATTTCATTTTCAAATAAGTTTAAAGACTGTATATTATCTTTTATTTTTTCAACAATTGGCTCCGCTACCATTATTTCACCACTTTTCTATTTATAACTTATTATATTTTGTACTTACTCCTTTTGCCTTTTCTATCGGATACTTTTTCTTTGTTTTTTCCAATTTTTTTAATACTATTTCTATTGGATCTACTTCCAATTTCATTGCCATTTGAATACAATACGTAAATACATCTGCTAATTCTTCACACACTTCTTCCTTATCATAACCTTCTGCATTCCATTGAAAACATTCTAATAATTCTCCTGCCTCAATTGAAATAGACTTTGCTAGATTATCTGGTGTATGAAATTTATCCCAATCTCTCTCTTCGTTAAATTGATATATCTTCTTTATTAATTCTTCCATTTTTATTATCACCCATTTTTCGCAATATTCGACAATATTTTATCATAATTAATGCCAATTTACAATAAAAGCTTTCCATACATCAACTCAATATTTTTCATAAAAACTAATACTTTATTTTTATGAAATTTTTTATAAAAAAAAGTTTAGAAGAACGTAATAATCAAATTACAATATTCTTCTAAACTTAAAATTACTAAAAATCTATAATCTTCAAAGCTTCTTCCTTCGTTAGATATCCATATTTAATCATTTTAGATATAACTTGTAACTGTCTTTGCCTTGCAAGGTCAGGATTTTTTGTAGGTGCATATATAGATGGTGCATTTGGTATTCCTGCAAGAAGTATGCATTCATAATCTGTCATAGCACTTGGTATTTTGTTAAAATAGCCATATGCTGCCTCTTTAAGTGTATAATACCCATCACCATAATAGCTTGTATTAATGTACAATTCAAGTATCTCATCCTTATCATAATTTTCCTCTATTTTAAATGCCATAAACAGTTCTGCTATCTTCCTACTAAGTTTCTTCTCCTGAGTAAAATACATATTTTTAGCAAGTTGTTGAGTTATGGTACTTCCACCTTCAACAAAATCCATTGCTTTCAAATCATTTACTAGTGCTCTACAAATTGATACAACATCAATTCCACCATGTTCATAAAATCTATGGTCTTCAACAGATATTAGTGCATTAATATACATTTGAGGTATTTCATTTCTATTCGTATAATATTCCTTTTGTCTAATGATTGTAACTTTTTCATCTAGTGGGGTAATTTCTATTGCCTCTTTATACATAATATAGCCACTCGCTATAATGTATACTGCAATACAAAAAGCCAAAATAAATGTAGTTACAAAAAAATTTTTAACAAACTTCACATTTACCACCAACTTTCCTGTTATGGTATTATTTTTAAAGAAATTTTTTTATTCTTTAATTATATTTTTACTTTCAAAATATGTAGCCAAGAAGTATGTACCATATATGCCACCTATTATAATAACAGTTACTATAATCGAAGGTAATAATTCATCTGCTTTAGCAAGTCCTGATAATAAACTTAGAGCAAATTTTATTCCAAAGACAGAGTGAATTATTGCCAAAAGTAGAGGTGCACCAAAAAATATACCTATTTGTCTAAATAATGCTTTATTTATCATTTTTTCATCACAGCCAATTTTTCTAAGAATAGTATATCTTTGTTTATTATCACTACTATCTGTGAGTTGTTTTAATGACAAAATTGCCGAACTTGCTATCAAAAACACAATTCCCAAATAAATTGCAATAAATACTGCTATTGTTGTAAGTCCAACACTAGCTTCCATTATAGAAATTTTTGTAAGTCCATCAATTACTATTCCATTATCGTTTAATGATTTTATAAGATTTGAAGAATCTGCATTATCTACAAATATTTTTTCTATTTCTTCTTTTCCTTCATCAGTTGTAGCATTATAGTTTGCAGATAATAGATACATTTCTTTCATTTCCTCTGTTAAAGGACAATTATCTGGTACTAAAATAATTCCTGTATTAGTATGACTTGTTGACATTGTAATATATCCATCTTTACATTCGTTGTATTTTGACTTATATACTTTTTCTGCAATAGTAAGAGGGTAGTCTCCTTGAATTAATACTCTATTTCTTAATTCTTTTTGACTATCAAAATCGCAAAGAATGATATATTCATCTTCATTTAGTTGATATTCATTTATTCCATACAATTTCGCCATTTTATTATAATCAGATATTTTTACTATTTCTTCGGCTGTTCCATAATCCAAGCCAGGAAACTCCTTTTTAATTTCATCAAATTTATTTCCAAAAAAAGTTTCCCAAGTCAAATCATTTGTAGCATAGACTTCTATTTCAACAACATCTTTTAGTACGTTCATATCTAAGTTATTATTTATTAAAGTGTCTTTAATAGGATGTCTTGAATCTTCTATTTGTTGTTCTGTAGGTCTAATTTCTTTTCCATAACTCATATAGCTTTCTGGTAAATTAGCAGTTTTATACAAATTCAAATCAACAGGTGTCATTTCTATTAAATCTCTTTGCATAGTATTTCTTAAAGCTAAACTAGAAGATAAAATACTAATTGTCATAAATAGCATTATGCATATAACACTCATACTCACAACAGTTGTGTTTATTTTATTATTTATTTGTCTTAGAACAAACATATTTGTTCCTTTAAAATAGATATTTTTCATTTTTTGAATGAGAGTTATTATAAAACCAGATAAAGACCAAAAAGTTAATATCGTTCCAATAATTCCCATAATAATAGGAGGTAGCATCTTTTCTGCTGTATTTATTGAATGTACATCTGCTGTTACCTTCCAATAAGCATATCCAAGAATTGTACTACCAAACAAAAATACAAAAACGGCTAAAAAAGGATTTTTCATCTTTACTTTTTCATTTTTCTTTGTAGCATTTAATAAGTTAATTAATTTATATCTAGAAATTGTCATTGTATTAAAAATCATAACAGCAAGATACATCACTGCAAAATATATACAAGTTTTTATACATGCTTCTTTTGAAAATACAAAGTGAAATTTAGACATATCTGCTTCGAACAATTTTGCAACAAGTATAGACATAAACTGTGATGCAAATATACCAATTACCAGTCCAACTGCAAGGGACATTATTCCAACTAGCAAAGTTTCTAGTAAAATAACTTTAGATATTTGTCTTTTCCCCATTCCAAGTGTCATGTATATACCAAATTCTTTTTTTCTCCTATTTATTAAGAAATTATTTGCATACACGATTAACAGTCCTAATACTATTGCTACAAACACAGAAACAAATCCAAGCATACCTAACATTAGTTTTATAATTTGTCTTGTAGATTGAGAAACTTCAAGCATTGCTTGTTGACTATCTAATGAATTAAACATATAAAAAATAGCTACACCTAAAACTAGTGTTAAAAAATATATTGCAAAATCCTTTATACTTTTTTTCATATTTTTCAGAGACAGCTTAAATAACATTATTCAAATCACCTCCAAGAAGTGTTTGTACATCTATTATCTTTTCAAAAAATTCTTTTCTTGAACTATCACCTTTTAGTATTTCGTTAAATATTTTTCCATCTTTAATAAATAGTATTCTATTAGCATAAGAGGCAGTAAAAGCATCATGAGTAACCATCAAAACTGTTGCATTCATGCTTTCGTTTAAGTATTTAAAGCTTTCAAGTAACTGTCTAGCAGATTTTGAGTCTAAAGCTCCAGTAGGTTCATCTGCAAGAATTAATTTAGGATTAGTTATAATAGCTCTTGCTAAGGCAACTCTTTGTTTTTGCCCACCTGACACTTGATATGGATATTTATCTAGTATGTCCTGTATTTCCAATTTTTTGGCAATATCTTTTACTCTAGTTTCTATATCTTTTGAATTTACTTTTTGTATAGTTAAAGCTAAGGCTATATTCTCATAGCAAGTTAAAGTATCAAGTAAATTAAAATCTTGAAATATAAATCCAAGTTCTTCTCGCCTATATTTATTTAATTTATTTCCCTTTAGTTTTGTAATATCTTCATTTCCTACAATTATATGACCAGAAGTTACTCTATCTATTGTAGATATGCAATTTAGCAATGTTGTCTTTCCACTACCACTTGCACCCATTATACCTACAAACTCTCCTTTATTTACATTAAAACTAATATTATTTATTGCCTTAGTTAAGTTAGATTTATTACCATAGTATTTTTCTATATTACTTACTTCAAGTATTTTTTCCATTTTTTTTCTACACTCCTTTCATCTAACTTAAATTATAGTTTGGTAAATAGTAAATTACCATTGAATTAACTTACAATAACCTTACAATATTGCAAGGTTATTAATTCATAGATGTATAACTTCCATTTGGAAAAATTAAGTTTACTTGAGTTCCTTCATTTTTTACAGAATTAAGTTCTATTGCTATTCCAAGTTTATCGCACAACTTTTTACAAAGATATAGTCCTATTCCAGTTGATTTTTTATCCAATATTCTACCATTTGTACCCGTAAATCCTTTTTCAAATACTCTATCTACCTCAGCTTTTTCAATGCCCATACCATTATCTTTTATACTTAGAATTACATTTTCTTTTCCTCTACTAGAGTATATCTCAATTTGTGAAAATTCACCTATTTTTCTATATTTAATGCTATTCTGTATTATTTGATTTAGTATAAATATTATCCATTTACTATCTGTATTGACTTGAATGTCTATATCATGAGTATCTACAACAATTTTTTCTTGAATTAATATTGTTTTATTTTTCCTAATACACTCTTGCACTATATCTTTTAGACTACATTTTCTAATAATATAATCTTTTTCTACCGTACTGCTTCTAGCATAGTATAATGCTTGTTCAGTATAATTTTCAATTTTTTCTATTTCTTCTTCTATACTTTTAGTAACCTTACTTTTATTATTTTCAATTATCAATTTAGTAGTAGCTATAGGTATTTTTATTTCATGTATCCACATTTCAATATATTCTTTATAATCTTCTTGAATATACTTATACTTATTAACATTATCCACCATAGATTTGTTAGTTTGTAAAAGAATTTCTTTTAATAATCTACCCTCTATAAAATTAGGTTCTTCAATTAATTCACTTATATAAAATTTTTCTTCTAAATCGTTTAATGTATCTTGTATTCTAGAATAAAATTCCTTCTTTCTAAAGTATTCTATAAATGATGAAATACTTAATGTAATTAATAATATTACAGGAACATATAGTTTTATAAAAATGCCGTTTGAATACACTAGAAGAAACATTTCTATTGTTAGCATAGCAAATAGCAACAGTATAATTTGTGGTATTTTATCTTTTAAAAACTCAAAATAACTCATTCAACTTCACCTCTAAAAATATATCCTTGTCCCCTTTTAGTTTCTACTAGTTCCTTTAAATTTAGTTCAGCTAGTTTATTTCTAAGTCTGGTAATATTAACTGTAAGTGTATTATCATCAACAAAACTGTTACTATCCCATAAGTAATCCATTATTTCATCTCTTGATACAATTCTATCTTTATGTTCAATTAAATACCTTAATATTCTAAGTTCATTTTTAGTAAGTTCAACTTTTTTATTATCTTTTTCTATTACACTTTTAGATATATTTAATACAAATTTTTTTGTACGAATTAAATCTTGACCACTTTCTATATTAGTTCTTCTTAGTAAAGCACTTATTTTTGCTAAAAGTATTTGTAAATTAAAAGGCTTTGTAACATAATTATCTGCACCATAATTCATAATTAATAGTTCATCTCTTTCGTTATCCCTACTTGTTATTATTATAATTGGCAGAGTTGACTTTTTTCTAATTTCCTTACAAATACAATTTCCATCTATTTGAGGTAAGTTAATATCTAGTAACATTAAGTCTGGATTGATCTGTAAAATATCTTTTATAGTATTATTAAAATTTTTAAGAGAACAAGCATAATATCCATTATTATTTAAAAATATTTCCAGTTCATCTCTTAACTTTTTATCATCTTCTACAATTAAAATTTTTTGCATCATTTAGCACCTCAAAACACATTATATCATATATGATTTTAAAATAACCTTACAATATTGTAAGGTTAATTTTTTGTATATAGACAAAAAAATAATGGCATAAGATTTAATCTCTTATACCATTATTATTACTTATTCTACTTCTATTAATTCATATTCTTTAGTTCCAAACCCTAATTGATTTGCTGCATCTATTGTATGAGTTCCGTTTCTTGAATTAATTCTCTCTAAAAGATGCTCTTTTCCAGGGTCATTAGATTGTTTAACTAAATCAATACATGCTTGGTCTATTGCAACAGGGTCTAATGATGCTAATATTCCAATATCTTTCATGCAAGGGTCTTCTGCTACTGCACAACAGTCGCAATCAACAGACATATTACACATAACATTAATAAATGCAATATTTCCATTAAAATAATTAACAACTGATTCTGCTGCATCTGCCATAGCTTCTAAAAATCTATTTTGTGTTGGTAGGTTATCCCACAAAGCTTTTTGATCTTTATTTACACCTGCTGAGTGAATCCATGATTTTCCCTCAGATGAAGCCACTCCAATGGATAGTTGTTTTAATGCTCCACCATATCCACCCATTGGATGTCCTTTAAAGTGAGATAAAACTAGCATTGAATTATAGTTTGCTAAATCTTTACCAACATAGTTTGTTTTTAAAACATTACCATTTGGTATGCTTAATTCCATATCTGGTCCTTCTGCATCAAGTAAGTCTACATTAAAATACTTATTCCACTCATGTTTTTCAAGAAGTTTTAAATGCTTTTCTGTAGAATTACGTTCTCCCTCATAAGCTGTATTACATTCTACGATTGTTCCATTAACATACTCTACCATTGGTTTAAAAAATTCTGGTTTAAGATAATTTTGGTTACCTTCCTCGCCTGAATGTACCTTTACAGCCACTTTTCCTGGTAATTCTTTACCAAGTAACTTAAATAATTTAACCACATTTTCTGGTGTTAAATTAGATGTAAAATATACCTTTGCTTTTTCCATTTTTTATCCTCCTTTACTATTTTTTTAATTTTGCATTAGTATTTGTTGCCCTTTTACCAAGTCATAATTTACAAGTTCAGTTCCATCTAAATTTTCTTTATGCATATCTACACCTGTAATTTGACCATTTTCATAAGTTGTATAGTAATATATACCTTTATCCATATTACAACATGAACTATAAATTGTTATTTCATATTTATCTTCTCCCATATGTACTAAACCTCTTTGTTGTTCAACAGAACCAAGTATATGAAAAAATTGACTAATACTTTCAGACTCTGAAATACCTGAAAGAGAGTTCATTTTAGTAAACGTAGCTTTTACAAATCTTGAAGCAGAAGATAAATCTCCTGGTAAGCCTAAGCCACCCATTCCACGACTATAAGTATCTAAATTTAATTTCTTAGAAAAATTATTTTCAGGTTGTTCTATTGATAATCCCATGTAGTTATTTAAGTTAAATAAATGAATATCAAAAGTAGGGTTATTTGTAAGAACACCTACAGGATTATCATATATTTTTAGACCATCTTTTACACTTTCTACAGTTATTGATGAATTTTTATCTGCAATAATCCAATGTAAAGGAGATGCAGGTAGTTCATCACTAAAATTAATATTTGCAATATTAATCTTACTTAGCAATTCTTTAGCTTCATCTAAATTTGCACATTGCGACAAAATCCAAGGGATAAATTCAAATGGAGCTATATTATCTTTATCCTCCTTTTCTTCTTTATAATCTGCATTTGTAGGGAAATTTAATCCTGCCATTCCAAGACCTTTTTCATTTATTGCATCATAATATAGTGGATAATTACCTGCAACAAAAGCCATCCCTATAATTGCATAATGATTGTCTATTTCTTTTACTTTTCTAAATTTAAAAGGATAATTACGTGGTGTAATTGTAACTGTTTCCTTATATGAAAATTCCAAATCTAAATTTCTTCCAAAGTAATGATCTTTGGTATAATATGTAATTGCTGTGCACATTTTAAACCTCCTATTATTTTATATTATAACTACTTTTATACAAGTATATTCTCTGCATTTAATATATCACAATAAAGCAGTATAAAGCAAGTAGCTATGTTGTTATTTTATTATCCAAGTGAATTTACCTTTTTCCATAGCATTTTATTATTCTTAAACTCATAACAAATCTTTCCTTCATCATACAAATATGATAGATACGACTTAATTGTACTACCAATTAATACATATTGATTTGCATTCATAACTAAATTATATTCATCAAAAATATACTTTAAAATTTCCTCAAATGTCATCTCATTTGAACATGCGTTGCATATTTTATCTAGTATTTCTTGTATTTTCATTTTATTTACTTCAATTAGCTTAGATAAGTCAGTAGTCGCTTCACAATGAGCTGGTATAAACATTTTTCCTTTTAAAGTAGATATAAAGTCTAAAGTATTCAAGTATTCTTTTATATCGTATAAGAAAAACAGATGATACTTACTAATTGTATCTTCACTAAATATGCAATCTGCTAGAAAATATATATCATCACTTGTTTTTATGCCTACCATATCGAAAAAATGTCCTTTTAAAGCAAAGTATTCTAAACCTTCTGGTAAGTTCCCCTCTATTGATATACATTGTGATGGTTTAGCAAGTAAAAACTTATTAGTTAAATCTTTAAATGGATAACCGCCGTATAAAAAAGAAGGTTCAAGTATTGGATTTTCTGTTATACTCTTTTCAATATTATTTGCAAGTATAACACATCCTGTTCTATCTTGTATTATTTTATTTCCTCCTACATGGTCTGCATGAGAATGAGTAGATATTATTCCTTGTATATTCCAACCTTGTTCTTCAACTATTTTTAATATTTTCCTACCTGCCTCTTTATCATTTCCTGAATCTATCAAATACACATTTTTATCATCCACTTTATATATTCCTATATTTGTTGGATTTTTTATATAATATGTTTTTTCTCCTATTTTTACTAGTTCCATACAAAACCTCGCTTTCTACTATTCATTATATCATAATTTAATTATATTTAAAGTCGTAACTCATCTCAACTTTAATTTTATTAATTCATATAATATCTACAAAGGAGTTTAATATGCAAGGTTGTGAATTTGTTACATTTATTTCTGCACTCGCATGTGCAATAGCAAAGGACAAAACGCAAGATGAATTAAATATTTTATCTGTTTTCTTTACCCAACTTGGAGATAGTCTTGCAACGCTTTCTGCTTTTTATCCATCAAATGAATAACATTTTTTTGTAATAACTTGTAGCATACTAATTGTTAATTTTTTTATTTTATGTTACTATTTTTTATATAAGGGTGTGAAATGTATGAATGAAAATATTAACTCAGAAATAAAGGAATATCTTATTTCAAGAAATATAGATGTTAATAACGATGACAAAGCTAATGTAATGGAGAATTATGAAAATCATGATGAAATTTTCTCAAATTATGGAATTTATAAAGAAAAAACTGATGAATACGTTTGTGTTGGAGATATAAATTCAACACTTATGGGAGGGGCTTCTTCTTTATATGAAGAAATGAGTAATTTATTTGATAGTTCAAAAACTAATTATGAAGCTAGAGACATTTCCATGTTAGATTACTCGCAAGAAGAATTAGTACATGCTTTAAAGCCTAGTTTTAGTACAGACCCAATAAAACTAATTAAATTAGATAATAATGACTATGTAATAAATTCTAACGGTAGACATAGAGTTACACTACTAAAAGCAAACTATATAAGTGAACTTCAAAATTGTGAACTACCAGATAGCGTGGCTCAAATTAATAATAAATATCTTATACCTGCTCAAGTACATGAAATAGATAAGACCAAAACTTATCTTAATTTTATACTTAAACAAATAAATAAAGACAAATATATTGTTGAAAATGATATAGATAGCAACTTTTTAAAAACAGATAACGTAAAGTTAAGAATTGGAGATAGTGTTCAGATTTTTTCAGATGATGAGCTATTAGAATTTGTTCAAAGTGAAGTATCCAAATATCCATCATTATTTTCAGATATTTCAAAATACTGTGCAAATTCTAAAAGTTTTAGTGAGTTTATGGAGAAAAACTTTTCTAAGATAACAGGATATCCAAATATGGAAAATCCTCAAATTACAAAATAATAAAAGGAGTAAGGTTATGATAGATTTTATAAAAATAAATTCAGATAATTATCCAAAATTAGTAGTTGAAAATCAAGAAAGATTTGCTTTAGTTGAAGATGATAACACACTAATAGGTGCATCAGTAATTGATAGTAGTGTTCCTACCAATAAGATAGTTATTAATGTAGATGAAAACCATAGAAGTAATGGACATGGTAAGAAATTATTTATGCTAACTTTAGAAGAATATAAAAATTTATTTGATGATAAAGAACTTTCATTTGAAGTAGAGAAAAATAGTGCAATCAGTATCATTCTTGCAGAATATGGAGCAATACATATTGGAACAGATAATGGTATTTCAAACTATATTCTACCTTTAAATTAACAAAGTTATTTTATATACAAAAAATGAGGCAGTTTAAATACTACCTCATTTATTTTTTTATTCTTTGAAAAATCTTTTAAAGAAACCTACAAATCTATCACATAGATTTTCGTTAGTTTTTGAAACTATTTCATCAATAGACTTTTCAATTTCTTCATTAGTTAAATTCTCGATGACCGACGGGTCATCATTGCTTATTCCATCAACCATTAATTTTCTTCCCCACTTTCTTTATACATTATACCATAAAATAAACTAAATGTGAAATTTAATTTTAGTATTAAGCATTTTATGTTCTTTTTCTAAATAAAATTTACATATTTATATTTTTTTCCAGAACAAAAGTGAATCAAAGATTCACTCCATTGCAAGTTCCTTGCAATGTTTTTTATAAAGAGTTTTTAGC
This sequence comes from uncultured Clostridia bacterium, assembly GCA_947631415.1. Classification (GTDB taxonomy): domain Bacteria; phylum Bacillota; class Clostridia; order TANB77; family CAG-465; genus CAG-465. The sequence goes on along the minus strand of CANRLG010000009.1, from coordinate 46 downwards.
CTTTAAGTTTTTTCTTTTAGGCTACTCTTTTCTTTATTGGTCTTTG
>CANRLG010000008.1 GCA_947631415.1 uncultured Clostridia bacterium | reverse complement strand
TTACTCAACTGAAAAGATAATAATACATTTTTTACAATATGTCAATACAAAAATCGCAATTCATCCCACTACCTTAGAGGTAGGGAACTTCTTGCTTAGTTAGGTTAAAGCCATTTTTGTGTCCTCTCCTGTCATTACTCTACCTCCAGGAATAACACCATGACTTGCTTTTTTTCCTTTTTCGATTATTATTTTATCTTTATATTGCATAATAGCACCAGCTCTATAAGTAAACTTAGTATCACCTATCATTACAGAAATATCTTTCTTAATCATATTTACTCCTACCTTCTATTTATTATAGAAAAATTATATCATTAAGAAAATTTATTATCAACTTTTAGTATAACTATATATAAGAATGTAACATTAAAGGACACTACTTTATATAGTGTCCCTTATCATATTACAAAGTTATTAATCTAAATTTCCATCTCCACCATCTTTTCCAGTCTTTAATCTTAAATATCCAAGTTCAAACCATTCATTATATGCAAGATTTAATCTAAATACAACTTTTGGTTTTGCACCAGCTCTGTTCTTATCTACAACACAAGCATAATATCTTACATTTGGGTCTTTATATCTTTCAAGATTATAAAATTTAGTATCTACTTCTTCTTCACTATATTCATAATCATCTAAATCTTCATTATGAATTTGTTTTATTAACATTAATGTATCAAGCACTTCTTTTACAGTTCTACTTACTGCTAAATCATTAACTGTTAAATTTACAGGTAAAGTAGAAGTTTCTGTAAGCTGTAATGAAGATGCAATAAATATTCCTAAATTCTGTGCAAGGTTAGAAAGTATAGTAGCTGTTTTCTTAATTTCTTCTCCTACACCAATATTTGCAGTATCTGTTTTTAAAGTATCATAGAACATATATTGTACCTTATATCTATAATAATAGTTTGTAATAACTTTCTTTAATTCATCATTTGTATGGTCAGTAATGTTAATAAAATAGATATAGTTATTAATTTGTTTATCTAACCAATCAGTAGCTGCAGTAACCATATTAAATTGAGTAGATACACGAGCAAGTCTTTGTAAAAATTCTTCATGAGTTTCGTTTTCTTCTTTTACTACGTTTCCTTCTTCATCTACTTTAACATCATTTGGATTATCTGCTTTATACTTACATTCTAGTAAATCTCCTTCTGTTATTCTTAGATTTTGTCCATGAAGTTTTTGAATATATGGATTATTCAATATTGTAGTAATTAAACATAGTTTAACTTTTTCTTCGGACATCTCGTTTGATATAACCAATACTTTCTTTTTATGAACAAAAGCTATATATGCAGCCATATATGTAGTAAACCTAGATTTACCTGAGTTAGATGGCATAGCATACGCAATAGTTTCACCTGTTCTAAAGCCTTTAAATACTGAGCTTAATATTTTAAATGGTATCTCTAAACCATTTGTTAATGAATTATCTCCCTTAAGTAAAAAGCCTGTTGCTCCATCATTAAGTATTGCACTCTTAAATTTAGCTGTGGCAGTAATTTGTTCAATAGCTGCTTCAACCTCATCTGTTGTCATTTGGTCATATAAAGCATAACCTGTAATAGCTGCTACTTTATCCTTAATTTCTTGAATTGGTATTCCATTATATGCTTTTCTTAGTATAAATATTTTCTTAAGTTCTGTATAAGTTTTTTCAAAATCATAATTTCCTTTTTTTATACAGGCTGAAAGTTGTTCTTTTAAAAGGTAAACATCATCTGAGTCAGTAGCAAAGTTAAAATTAGCTTTAGCTTGTGCTGGTGCATAAGCTTCACCTTCTGTAAACAGAACTCCTTTGTATATATTAATCATTCTTGGGTCAGCAAATAAGCAAATATTTGAAACATAGTAGTACATACTTATTGCTGCAGGGTTATTTAGTAAAAGTCCTATGTATATACATTCCAATTCCAATCTTCTTAATTCTTCTGGATATTGTTTACCACATTCTGGGTCAACAAAGTGTTTAACATCAATTTCTGCGCCTTTTGCAAAGTCCAAATTATCCTTAGCAGAAGCACCTGGAGTTACGTAATTCTTTTTGTCGTCTGTCTTTCCTTTCATCTTATTAAATGCTTCTTTTAGGTTAGTATCTGCCATTAATTCATCAATATCAACATTATCATTTGACTCTAGAATTTTCTTTGTATTCTTTCCAAGTTTAGAATACATTTTCTCTAAATCATCTTCCATCTTTTCAACCTCTCTCTCTTTAATCATTATACTTAAATTGTATTTCATTTTTCAAAAAAAGTAAAGCATATCATCAATTTTGTTCTAACTTTGACTTTATAGAAAAAAAAGAACGCTTATATCCTAAGCATTCATATTTTTATTCAAAATTTTTAACATAAGCCTCAAATTTTTTTATATAATCTTTTCCACTTCTTCTTTTTATTTCAACTTTATGACATTGTATAATATAACTTTCATCTGTATTTCGTACAAATCTATAAAGTAATCTTAATTGTGATGAATTTTCAGCTACAAACTTATATGTATAAAATCCTTTTCCAAGAATGTCATATTTTATAGCATCATTATTAAATATCTTTTCAAATTTAGTTCCACTTGCTTCAATAATGCTAATTTGATTATCTAATTTATTCATTGCCCTACTAATTAATTCTTGTTCTTTTGGGTCATATTTCTTCATATCTAAAACAATTTCTACCATATCTCATTTTCACCAAAAAAAGATAGAGAAAAATATAATGATAAAACCCTTGTGTAAAGGTGGGCATCTCGTTGCAAAGCCTTAGGATCCTCACATACTAGAGTCTTCGACACAGAATTGCACAATTCCTGATTCCCTATCATAATGTTGTAGATTTTCTTATAACTCTTTCTCTATCTACTTTTATTATAATAGAAGTAAAATGAATTGTCAATCAAGTTTGAATACATTTACAATAGTTGAATAATATGTAATAATTTTATCATTTTACTTTCTTTTTCTACAATTTAATATAATTGAATTTTTACATTTTTTTATAATTTTTTATTGATATGCATTAAAAAAATTGATATAATTACTCTCCTAAGTATATTTAAAGGAGTGATAATATGAATACTAAAAAACAGTTATATAAATTTGTTGGCATATTCTCTGCCCTAATTTATTTACTAATTGTTGTTATGGCAATATTTACAGTTGAAGATTTTGAATTATTAGAAGTTGCAATAAGACTTTTAGCTATTTTCTTTACTCCTGCCATTTATTTAATTTTTGCAGGAATTGGAGAAATACTAGACTTTATTCAAGAAAAAGATGATAATAGTGTTTCAGATGTACAAACTCAATCTGAATGTGAAGAAGATAATGAGCCTGTTCAAATGGAAATTAATTTAGATGATGAAAGTTCTAACGATTTATCTCAAGAAGATAAAGATGATACTGCAAATGAAGAACAAGAGATAAACGAAGATGAAAATATAGAAGAAGAAAATACAGAAAAAACTGATGAAGATGAAACTGTAGATGAAACAAAATATGAGCCAGTTATTAAAAATGGAAAAATTCAATGTAGATATTGCGGAAAATATAACAGCATGAAACGTACATACTGCTATCTATGTGCAAAGAAATTAAAAGACTAAATATTAGAAGCTTGAAACATATAAATTTCAAGCTTCTTTTTATACATAAAAAACTATGTAAAAATAACATAGTTTTAAATTTATTTTTTTTATTTTCTAAAAATAATTTTTGAACCGTCAGTACTATACTTTGTATATTCCTTTGTATATGCTTTCATTCTTTCTGTTGGCATTTTGTTAACTACCACTCCAATTATATTTCCTTCCATTGATTCTATCTTTTCTTTAGTTTCAAGTAAAACATCACTTTTAGTTTGTCCAATAGAACATAATATTATAACTCCATCAGCTTTATTACATAAAGTCATTGTATCAGTAACAATATTAATTGGAGGAACATCAAACAAAATAACATCATACTTATCTTTTAAAAATTCAAAAATTACATCAAATCTTCCATTTTCAAATAATTCTGCTGGATTATCTGGAACTCTTCCAGCTGGTATAACAAATAAATTATCTACTTCTGTATTTTGAACTAAATTATCTATTTCAATATTTAAACTTAAATTTTCTCTTTTAATTCTATTATTTTCTAATGCTTGTGATAAACCATAAGTATTATCTACCCCAAAAATTTTATGTTGTTTACCTCTCCTCAAATCACAATCAATTATTAAGACTTTTTTTCTTGACTGAGAAAAAGCTATTCCCAAGTTAGATGTTATAAAACTTTTACCTTCTTCTGGAGATGAACTTGTAATTAAAAAAGTATTCATTCCCGTTTGGTTCATTTTATATGTTATATTTGTTCTTAAATTTCTAATTGCTTCAGATACTGGTGCTTTTGGAGCTTCATAAAATACCATATCTCTTCTCATATATTACCTCCTATTTTTTATCTCAGGTATTACTGCAAGAGTTTCAAGTCCTAGTAATTTTTCAACTTGAGTCTTAGACCTAATAGTATTATCAAAATAGAAAAATACAAATAAAATAAAGCATGATAAAAATACTCCTACTATTGCAAATAATATTATACTTTTAACAAAATTTACATTTGTTGGTGTATCATCTGGTATAGCTTTATCTACAACAGTGACATTTTCAATATTATATATGTCTCTTACTTTATCTTTAAATACATCAGCTAAAGCATTTGCTATATTTGCTGCTACATCTTTATCTTCATTTAATACCTGAATTTTTAACATTTCTGTATCATCTTTTGTTGAAACAGAAGTGTTTTTCATTATAGATTCTTCTTCAATATCTAAGTTTAATCTTGCTTTAACATCCTGTGCAACAACTCTACTTTTCATAATTTCACTGTATGTTGCAACCAATTTTGAGTTCAAAGTAACATCATTTTGAGTTATACTATTATTAAGATTTTGCTCTAAATTACTATCTGTAGTATCATCAATATTATTTATTTGATTATCTGTAGATGAACTTACTTTAGATAATACAACCGTTGTACTTGCAGAATACATTGGTGTGATAAAATATTTTGTATATATAAAACCTAAAATTGCTCCAATAAGCATAAAAGAAACAACAAGTTTTTTTCTTTTAAATATAAAATAGGCTATCTCTTTTAAATCTATTTCTTCCATGTATATCACCCAACGATATTATACCTTATCATACTACAAAAAATCAAGTTTTTTTAGATAACACATAAATAAAAATGGACATTTTTTTAATTTTTGTAATATTTTAACATAACATTTTTTTATACCAAAAAAATTAAAGTTGACATATAAATGCCAACTTTATTTATTTAAAACTATTTTTTTAATAGATATATTTAATGCAATTAAAGAAAATATACTTAAAATACAAAGCATCTTTACATCTATATCTGATGTATTTACATCTACTGTAGGTTCTTGAATATACGTATTTGTAAAATAGAATTCATTATATTTTTCATTATTATCTTCTTTTGTAATTATACTATATGCTTCTAACTCATCCATATTCTCATCATTAATTACTGATACAATTAATGTATATATTGTATTATCGTAACTATATAGTTTATTATTATTTTCCACTTGATAAATATGGTAAACATAGTCGCCTACTTCATTAAATTTCATACTTGGTATTTGTGAATTTCCTTCATTGCTTAGTGTTAGCAAATAAATACCATTTTCTGTATCTTCTGGCATAGGATTATTTTCATCTTCTGGTACCATTTCAAAATAAAATCTATCATTAATATTAGATTGATTAGAATTATTAAGTATTTCTAATGTTAAAGGTATGCTTTCCGTTTCTACCCCATAAATATTACATGAAAATAATGCTGATAAAACTACAATAATAAAAGCAAAATATCTTTTTTTCAATTCTAATCACCTCCTATTTTTTCCTGTGCAATAACTTTTAATAGAATAACATGTCTACCATTTGTAGTAGCCGTAGAACACGTAGATAAGCATATAATATTATCCGAACTACTTAATTCTACCTCTCTATAATTTGTAGCTTTATTTTTGATATATTCAATTAATTTTTCTTGTTGGGCATTATCATCTTTATTTATTCCATATATATTCCAATCATACGCATCAGTGGATATAAAAGCAAATACTTCTACCTTATATATTGCATTTTGAGTAAATATCTCTCCATATACACATTTATCGAAAAAGTCTTTATTTGAAAATTTTTGTACATCTCCAAACATTGCCCCACCATTCATGTGATGTCCAAATATTATAGAATACTTATCTGTAAAATCTTCAGAATTCCTATAATCTAAAAATAGACTACCAGACAACGAATATTTTTTATATACATCTTTATTTAGATATTCTATATTGTCTTTTCCCTTTACTACAGGATAATCTATACTTGTATTTTCTAAAGTTATCCAAGCACACACATCTTTATTTATCCTTTTTAAAGCATTAAAAGATTCTACAGGGTCATTTTTATTAGGTTTTAACACACTAACATTGTTATTTGATGCTCGTGTATATATTTTTATTGTATCAAATAAAGCATATAGACAGAATAAAAATACTACAATTAAGCATAAATATATAAAAATATTTAAAATTTTATCTGCTATTTTTATCAGTCTATATGCCATATTTTCCTCCTAAATTAGTCTTCTTGTCTTTTACGTGATGTTACTACTACAAATCCAGCAATTAAAGCAATTCCACAAACAAAAGGTAATACACTCATCATAACTCCAGTTGGAACTGTAAGTTCTTTAGTATTTGTATAAACAATTTCTTCATCTGATAAATATCCATCTTCAATTCCATTGTCTGAAAGTTTTCCTATAGCTGTAAGATTTGCTCCAAGTCCTGCTGAACCTGTTGCAGTTGTTGGTGCCATTGTTTCATTTCCATTTGCAACATATTCTGCTGTATATGTTCCAAGTTGATTTTCTGTTATTGTATAAGTTGCACTAGATGGTAATTCTTTTATAACAATTTTTTCACCATGTTTTAATTTAATTTTTATTGAAGTTCCTGAAGTAATAGTTGTAGGATTTTCATTAATAGCTCCATCTGCTTTAGTTCCATCAGCATTGTAGTATTCTATTTGATATGTTCCTGCTTCAGGTAAACCATCTACTAGATTTACATCAAAATCAAATAGTTGTGTTTTACTTGCATAAGTACCTTTTACAACTTTTGTTAAAGATAAATCAGCTTGTGTTTCATAATCATTTTCAAATGGGTATGAAATTTCACCTGGTTTATCATCTGTACTTTTTCCAACTTTTCCTTCTTCAGCATCTGGTACTATTCCAGCAGAGTCTTGAACAAGACCTTTTAATGCTTCATCTGACATATTATTTGTTTTCCAAGCAGTTATTGCAGAAATTGTAACTTCTCCTGTTGGAACACCATTTTCATCTAGTTGGTTAACTACATAAACATTTACATAATATAAACTATCATCATAAGTTACATCATGTACTCCACCATTTACTTCTTGTAAAGAATAAGTGTAAACACCTACTTTCTTTCCTGTAAAATCTAAATTAACAGTGCTAGAACCTTCTTTTTTAGTTCCATCTCCATTAAGTGTAACGTCAACATTTACTGTGTTTCCACCTACTAGGGTAGGCATATACTCAGTATCTGTAACGATTTCACCAGTTTCAGCTAAAGTATAACTAACTGGTACTAAATTAAATTGAAATTGATCAACATCTGGAAAAACATCTCCAGCACTAGGTGTCAATACCTTATTAATATTAATTGTAGCAGTTGTAGTTACACTTTCAGGTGTATTTGCAAATACTGGTACAGCTAAGACTAATACAAGTGTTAACATTAAAGTAAAAATTCTTCTGACTTTCATATTTTATCTCTCCCTCTCCTTTATTTATATAAAAAATATTCTTTTAAATATTTTTTAACTAATTTAAAAACCTCTCCTTCGAATAATTGAAATAACTTTTCCTTCTATTTCCTTTATATTAACTTCTCCAAAGAGTCTACTATCTTGTGCCCCTGTCCTATAATCTCCTAATACAAATACGCAATTTTCACTTACTTTGTATGGAAACATAGTATTTACATTGTCTGGATATGTTTGAAAATAAATTTCTTCTTGTTGAACATTACCATTTATTTTTAAAAGTCCATCTTCGGTAATATCCACCACATCTCCAGCTTTGGCAACTATTCTTGATAGCAATCTTATTTTATCTTTATTTATTGCAATTACATCATTGATATTGTATTGCCCATTTATTCTAAAATATATTGCAACATCTCCATCTTTAATTGCAGGATACATATCTTGTCCTTCAACTATATGTATACCATAAATAGTTTTAAAAACAATAACTAATAATATAATAATTCCAAAGAGCTTTTCAAAAAAGAATGTCATATCTTCTTTTTCTAAAAGTTTTCTTTTTCTATCTTTTATAATAATCTCTGGTGGAATAAATTCCTCTTTTCTATTTTCCATTTAGTCTTTCCTCTAGAGTTTCAATTTTAACTTGTTGAATTTGATATAATTCCTTATATTCAGCATTCAGTTTGTCTATTTTATTCCAAACATCTATTTCATCTATTCCACCAAATCTCTTTTTTTTAAAATTCAAATTTTTTAAATATTGCGATATTTCATTTAAGTTTTTTGCCAATTTTCTACCTCCATTTTATGTTCTTCTAGTTCTTTTATTCTTTTTCATTTTCTTCAAATAAACTATAAAACCTACTACTATTATAATACCAATTCCAAAAGGAAGAACACTAAACATTATTCCTGTTGGAGCTATATAATCTTTTTCATTGACAAAATCTAAAACTGTATCATCATTTAATGAATCTATTATGCTTTTATCTTTAGCTTCATTTCCATTTATAGTTGTTATATAATCCTCTGCACCTAATTCTGAAACTGTATAAATTGTATCTACTGGCACTTTATATATTGAAATTTTTTGACCATTAGATAATTTCAAATCTAATTCTCCATTTTCAATTTGACTATTTTCTACAATATTTCCTTGTGCATCTTGAATTTCATAATCTAACTTTTTATTATAATGTTGTCCTTCATCATCTACAAGTTCTACTTTGAAATCAAAGACTTTATCTATATCAGCATATGTACCTTTTACAGTCTTAGTTATATGTAAATCTGGTCTATACTCATATACATAAGTTACATGAATTTCTTCTTCATCTACTATTCCAGTAGTATCTCCTTGTATTTCAACTAGAACATACTTATCTAATTCATCTTGCTTAGAATTTGTTGTATAAGTTTCACCTATATATGTATCTATTACTTCATCTGGTAATATTGTTTGACCTTTAGTGTCTTTATATGATGTAACAACTTTAGCTTCAATTCTCTTAAATTCTACCTCAATATGTATATTACTTTCAACATTTCTAAATTTATCCAAAGTATATGGATAAGTTATATCATCTGGAATTTCTTGTTCTACACCATTTACTTTTAAGCTCTTTATTTCATATCCATAATCTGGTGTAATAACTATGTCTTCCTTACTATCATCTCCATGATATACTGTTTCAAGTACATCCTCATCCATTCCAGAAATCTGTCCATGTCCATTTACTACCTCAGTTGTTATTTCATATTCTATTCTAGAAAATTCAACAACAACTTCTTTATCTTCTGTTATGTTCTCAATATTTGGTAAAACGTATTCTTGTGTACAATCATCAGGTAAATCTTGTTCTACATTATTGATAGTTATTTTTGAAATTTTATATCCAACTTCTGGTGTTATTTTAATATTTCTTTTATTTGTATCTCCATGTGCTACTCTTTCATATTCTTCTAGTCCATTTCCTGAAATATCTCCACCAGTTCCATTTACTCTTGTTTTAACTATATAAGTATTAATTGTATTAGTGATAGTATAAGTATCTCCTACTTTTTCAACACTATCTGTATAAATATCTGACTCATGTTCCTTAATACTATATTCTATTGGTGTGCCACCCTCGTTAACAAATAATCCTCCAACAGCAATTTGCCAACTTGTAGCCTCTTCAAGAGTTACTGTTTTTAAGAAATCTCCATTAGCATATATATCTACTAATATATCATCTGGTCTTTTTCCATATAAATCTTGTTCATCTTCCCATTCTTTTACAATAGTAATTGGTTTAGTTTGAGGAGTATGAGTATTTTTTACAGTAATAGTATTATTATCTTTATCTACTATATATTCTGTTGTATAATTTGGCACTTCAATTTCTTCAACGCTGTATTCTATAGGAGAACCAGCTTCGTTTTTGTCTAATTGTGAAATAGTAGTTTGCCAATTAACTGTTCTATTTAATACAATATTCTCTTTTATTGGAACACCATTTGCCTTTAATGTTAAATGTACGTTAGTAGCTCTTAGCCCATCTCTATCTAAATCATCTACCCATTCCTTATTTATCTTCAAATCTATTTTTTCTGGAGCATGTTCATTTACTATTGTAATATCGTTTCCATTTACTTCATAACATGTATTATATCCTGTTACTTCGTTTTCAACAATACTATAATCTATTACTGCTCCTGCCTCATAGACTGGTAAATTTGGAATTGTAGTAGACCAATTACCATCAGATAAAGTATAGTCACCAATACTTACGCCATTTTTCATAAGTGAAAATGTTATATCGCTTGGTCTTATTCCATCTTGGTTTTCTGCATCATCCCATTCTTTTGTAACATTTATTTGTTTAGTTTCAGGTGTATGCGTATTTGTTATTGTAATATTTTCATCATTATACTCAATATTTGAAGTATAGAACTCATCATTTTTCATTACTTCTTTTACAGTATAATCTATAGGTTGACCCTTTTGATTTACATTAATATTATCAAAAGTATATTTCCAACCATTTGCATCATTTATAGTAGCTTCTGCAACTTCACTACCATTTGCTAATAATTCTATTAGTATATTATCTGGTCTTTTTCCATCTTGGTTATTTTCATCATTCCATACTTTAGTTACTGTTCTTGATGTTTTATTTGGTACATAAGTATTTTCAATAATATATGTACGTTGGAAATCAGGATTTTCATTATTATTAATTCTTATCTGTGATGAATAGTTTTCATTTCCAACATATACTTCTTCTAAAGTATATTCGTACTTTTCACCATTTTCATCATATTTTTCTACAAAATCCCAAATATGTTCCCAACCATTTTCAGCTGTAAGTTCTGCATATCCAACATTTTGTCCATCTAATTGATATGGTTGTCCATTTGCATAAAGCTGAACTCCAATGCTTTGTGGTCTTATTCCATCTGCATCATCTTCATCATTCCATATCTTTTCTACTGATACTTCAAATTCAGGTGGATAAGCATTATATATGTATAATTTCTTTTGATTGTATATAACACCATATTGTTCTGGTACTTCTAATTCTTCTACTGTATATGTGATTTCTTCTCCATCTTCATATACATATAAATCATCAAAAGTATATACCCATTCATCAGAATTATCTCCTTGATTTGTAGCATTTAATATTATCTCATCACTATATGGTTGTCCATTTTTCAATAATCTAAATTTTATACTATCTGGTCTTGTATGTTCTTTATTGCTTCCATCTCTCCATATCTTTTTAACTGTTCTTGAAACTTTTTGTGGAGTATGTGTGTTAGTTACAGTATAGTTATCTCCATCATTTGTTACATTTAGAGTATATCCATCTGGAACACTAACCTCATTTATACTATAATTGCAAGGTACTCCATTTTCATAAACAGCTAAATCTTCAAAAGTGTAATTCCAACTATTACTATCATCTAAAGTTATATCATCAAATCTTACTCCATCTCGTAATAGTTCAATTTCTACACTTTCAGTTCTTAAGCCATCACGGTCAGAGTCATCATCCCATACTTTATTTACGTTTATATTTTTTGTTTGAGGCTCATGAACATTTGTAATAGTCCATGTATTTGTATCTCTATTAAAACTATATTGTGGTGTATATCCAGTAATCTCTACTTCTTCCACTTCATAGTCAATTGGTTCACCTCCACTATAAACATCAATATCATTCCAAGTATAGCTCCATCCATTTTGGTCATCTAATGTTACATTGTATCCATCAAGTATTAAACCATTTGCTTTTAAATTAACTTGAACACTACCTGTTCTCATTCCATCTTGGTTATTATTATCTTGCCATTGTTTATTTACACTTAATGAAGTTTTTTCTACATCATGTGTATTTGTTACATTAAAGCCATTTTCTACTTCTTCTACAGTTGTTGTATAACCTGTAGTTTCTTCTTCATCAATAGTATATACTATTGGATTTCCATTTTTATATACATCTTTATCTGTTAATTCTTGTTTCCAGCCATTTGCATCGCTTAAATTTACTGTTGTGTCTAATACTCCATCTGCTCTTAAATCTATATTTATACTCTCAGGTCTTAAACCATCTTGGTCATTATTATCTTGCCAAATCTTAGTAATTAATATATTTTTCTTTTCTGGAGTATGTGTATTTTTTATAATATAGTTATTATCTTCTACCTCATATTCTACATTATATCCATCAACAGTTTTTTCTTCAACTGTATAAGTAATAGGGTTGCCATCTAAATCAAAAGCATCTAAATCTGTTACTTCTGTTGTCCAAGCTTGAGTTTCATATAGATTTAGTGTTTGGAATTCTTCTCCATCTTTCTTCAAATATACAGTTATATCATCTGGTCTTTTTCCATCTTGATCTCCTTCATCGTACCATTCTTTAGTAATACTTATATCTTTAATTTCTACCCATTTAGCATATAATTGTGTATCTTGTGTTACTTGTGTATCAAAATTATATGGAGCATCTGTACTGCTATCATACCAATCTACAAATCTGTAACCTTCTTTAGTTGGTTCAGTAGGACTTGTAGCATTATGTTGATATTGTACTTTTTCTTCATACAAACTATTATGTGTTAGCTCTGTATAAATATCGCTCTCATCATTCCATTGTCCATCAACTGTATCATAAGTTACACTATATTCTTTTGTCTTAAAGTATAAGTGTAATTCTGCTGTGCCCTCTGTTGTAATAACAATCATAAGAATATCACTATGCTCTCTATCAAATTCATGTCCAGGATATAATCTTAATCCATCTTCTGAATCTGGAGCTAAGTAATCTTCATAATTTATAGAATGTATCTGTGTACCTACTGAGTCTTCTCCATCATATACATAATCTGGGTCTGATGGATACCCTCCGTTATAGTCCATGAAGTAATAATTAATTCTAAATTTTCCTTTGTTTTCTACCTTTTTATAGTAGAAATAAATTGCATTATTATCACCATCAGTGTTTTCTTTATCTGTAGTTAATACCAAGAATTTTTTGTATGCATCTACTTGGTAACCATCTAATTCTTTAAATTCTTCTGTTACTGAATAGATGTCATCATAGTTTTCTCCATCACCAACTTTTGTATTAAATTCTCCATCTTTATGAGGAGCTAATTGTTTTTCTACAGGTGGAACTTCTCCATCTTTATATTCTGTTCCGTCATCTAAAACGTAATATACTCTATACTTCATACTTTCAAGAGGTGTATAGAAGAAATTGATTACGTTATTTTCAGTGTTTGTAGTAACTACAAGTGATTTTTCTGTTTTATCTACGAAGTAAAAGCCTTCTTGGCCTACCGCAGCTGCTTCTTCTGTAACTGTTGTATTGTATTTTACGTTACTAACAGTTTTGTCATTTAAAATTTTATCTTCTTTACCATATTGTGAAGTATCTGTAATTAAATTACCAGCATCATCATATTTTGCCTCATAATACCTTACGGTATAGCTTCCCTCTGACCTAGTCTCCCACTTAGCTGTAAGAGTTAAATTGTGAGCAACAATTTGGCTATCATTAAATGTATACTCTATTTCTTGACCTTCATCATTTGTATAATACCAACCAAGAAATGTGTATCCAGCCCTATACGGATCAGTTGGTTTCATTCTTTGATTCATTTTTGTCCCTGTCACAACAGTTCTTTTATATTTACCTTTTTCTGCTGTATCATATTGACTTGTACCACCTCTCCAATTTCCTTGATTTACATCGAAAGTAACTGTATATCTAGGTGCATCCCATTTAGCATAAAGTGTAAGATTTTGGTTAATTTCTAAATTTTCCCAATCAACTGGATAATCATATTCAGGATCATAATACCATCCATTAAAATTCCAATCGATGTTTCCTTCGTCTGCAACTGGATATTCGAATGGATTATCTTCATCAAGTTCCCATTCTTCCCAAGCATTTTCTAAAATTGATAAATTTGCCCCATACTGTGCATATATTTTGTAATTACCATCTTGATTTCTTTCACGATATATTCCGTGATTACTTAATTCATCAATATAATGATCACTAGGAATGTAATCTTGACTTAGATTATTAAATGTTATTTCATACTTATTTCTATCATAATAAAAGTAAATATCAACTGCATTATCTGAATTACTGCCACCAACAGCAGTATCAGTTCCATCATAAGATTTTCCAACAAGAGTTAATCCCCAAGCATCAGGACCATTTTGATTAACCCTCGTGTTTGTAGATCTAACCAGTGCATTTCTATTTTCTGTATAATATTTTCCATCATATACTTCTGAATTAGCTGTATTTGATTGATCTATGTTTTCAAACATATAGTGATACCTATAATAATAAGTTGATGTAGCCCAATAAGCTACTAATGTATGTACTGTATCTTCATTATTTGGGTCAATAATAAGTTCAGATGACATATTAAAATATCTTCCCAAAATATTTTTGTTATTATGTGTTTTATAAAATTCAGAGTTTGCATCAGTACCCCAACTTATAAAGTGATAACTTCCGTTATCAGATACATCAGCAACAACTGGCCATTTATCTAAAATTGTTTCATTATATTTAGCAGTTATACTATATTCATTATCTTTATATGTTTCACCATTTACTATCATAGTTGAAGCTTGGCTTACATCATGCCAAGAAGCTCCATCAACGCTTCCATTTGTATTAGTAGCAATTTGATGAACTGTACTCCTTCCACTTACAGTTTCCCTACTAATCATAAAATTTATAGTATATACTTTTCTATCATAATATACCTTTACAATAGTAGTGCCATCACCCAAAACATTTTCATTAAGTGACTCATGACTTTTTTCTTCATTACGTGTAAAAAATTGAAATTCATCTGGTTTAAGTTTTTTCATACCATTATCTATAATAGTATGTATATCACTAATATTATGAATATTTGTTCCTGTTGTCACCATTTCATCGCCATCTACACCTACAATATATGTTCCAATATTAGTATAATTATCATCATTTGCATTCTCTAAAAAATATATTATTGTATATGAAGCTTGACCTTCATCATATATAGCTCTGAAAAACAAGTCGCTATCTAGCATTTTTTCTGGTGTTGTTGCACGTGAAGATGTTTCTTCGTTGTCTAAACATTCCCATTTATTAAAATTATATCCTGATTTAGTAGGTGGTGTAATACTATCAAGCTTAGTTTGTACATCTTCTCCATAGTATATTGGTACAGCATCTTGGTTTGTACCACCATCAGTATCAAAGAATAAATAATGTTGGTTTAAATTATAATATAAATTTAAGTCTGCTCCTTCTTGTTTAACCTCAGCATTCAAATTACTTTTTTCTGTATCTAATGTATATCCTTCTATTTCTTCTGCCTTAGTTTCAACAATATCTCCAATAAATACATCATCACTGAATATTTCTGTTTTAGGTTCACCATATTCTAAGCTTCCATCCTCTTGAACTTCTTGTTTATATATATTAACATTATAACTTGAAGGTGATGCCTTATAACTTACAGTATAGTATATTTTATAAATATTAGGAAAGCCCTCTTGTTTTTCAATTTTAACATTTTCTTTGCCTTCCATTGTTGATATAAAATTATCATCTATTTCATAATGTATACTTTCTTCACTTGGTGTATATCCATCTATATTGTGCACTTTTATATCAATAGTTTCACCTTTATCAAAACAATATACATCTTTATTTAATGCTACTTTACCTGTTCTTGCATACATATATCTTACTGTAAAAATATACATAGTTTGATCTTGATCAGTTATAGTAGAATTTCCAATTTGTTCACCTAGTCTACGAAAGTTAACGAATACATTTTTATTAAACACAAACATAAACGTTATAGCAATTAAAATCACTGCCACAATCGTAACTTTTTTACGTTTATTCTTCTCCATATAGAACTTCCTTTTTATACATCATATTTCTTTGTATTCATTGTATCATTTAACTATATCTTTTCTCGCTATTTTTCACGAAATACTTGGTATTTTTTTTTTTTTTGAAATCTTATTGTAACATTTTTGTAATTATATTTTTTTACTCTCTGTAAATATCTTTTTTTAACATTTTATTTTTTGTTTTTTTCCTATCAAAATCTACTAATATTACATATTTGTGATATAATTTAGATACTAAGGAGACTAACTATGAAAATTGGATATCAAGGAATTGAGGGAAGTAATAGTGAGGCTGTTGCTAAACAATTTGAAAAAAGTTTACACAAGGAATGTGTTTTAATTCCTCTTGTAAACTCTAAAAATGTGGTAGATGCTCTTGAAAATAATGTAATAGATTATGGTGTAATGGCAACATATAATATATTAGGTGGAATAGTTACAGAGACTAAAGAAGCTTTGAAAAACCAAAATTTTAAATTGATTGAAACAATTAGAATACCTATACACCATTGTTTATTTAAAAAGAAAAATGTAGATTTGGCAAATATTCGTACTATTGCATCTCATGAACAAGCTTTAAAACAAACAAACGAACATATTAGACATTTATTTCCAAATGTTAATACTGTACAAATAGATGATACTGCACTAGCTGCTAAATATCTTAGTGAAGATATATTAGATAACACAGTTGCTGTTATTTGTAGAAAAAACGCAGGAGAATTATTTAATTTAGATTTAGTTTATGAAAATATTGAAGATAATACTTCAAACTATACAGAATTTGGAATATACACAAATAGAGAGGTTTGACCCTCTCTATTATGCTAGCTATTTTTAATTTCAAATATTCTTTGTCGATATATAATTCTAAATTTGACAGTTTAAAAAGAGAAAAAAGCTGTAATTCGTTGATACAAAAGAGTTATAGCTTTTTCTATACTCTTTAACAAATGTGTACTTAAAATTTATTTTTTATTATTTCATAATCTGTTCTAATATATACTGGTTCTTATTTAGGATAACAAATCTTTATATTTTTCAATATGTTCTGTACATCTTTTGATTAATTTGTTGTGCAATTTTTGACAAATCTGTTGTGCATTTTTTGACTAATTTACTGTGCATTTCATTACAATTTTTTTCATAATATATGTATTTTTAATATTTTTTCTAAGGTATATACTATATTAGATGAAATTGTTATAAAGAAGCTTTAAAGAATAAAAATTTTAAATTGATTGAAAATACACAAATAGAGAGGTTCCCCTCTCTATTTGTTAGCTATTCTTAATTTCTAGTATTCTTTGTTTATATCCGTTAATGGTATAATTTAGATAATTAATTTGTGATTTATATAATTCTAATAATTGCGTTTTTTGATCTATAGATAAATCTTTTATAATTTTAACTATATTTTCTTTATTATTATCGTTTCTTTCTAGTTCTTCTTGAATTTTAATTAACCTCTTATCTTGCATTATGTTCATCCTCTACTTTTCTATCTTCTTTATTGTTTTTAGCAAATTCTTCATATTCTCTCATTAATTCCTTAGCTTGTTTTTCTTTTTGAACTAGCATTTTTTTAGTTTCAACGCAACTTACAAGATTTTCTAGTATTTCTTCATCATTTTTCATTTTACTTTTTAAAAGTTTTGATTCTGGTTTCATACTTATTATTTCATTGAATAACTCTCTATAATCTATACAATTATATTTTCCATCACTATTTATTCTAGATTTATTATTATTATATAATTGTGAAAATCTTTGCGGATTTTGTGCAATAAAGCTAATTAGACTATCCTCATTTATCTCCTCTTGTGTATCTAGTATTCCTACTGCTTCATCTGGATATTCTTTATCATTTGGGTCTTTCCAAAATACAGAATATCTAAAATTCTTATCTAAACCAAAGTTTCCTAAATGGTATCTTTCATTATCAACCTCGAAATCTGTAACGTTATCTATTATTTGCTCACCATTAATATCTTTACAAATTGTACGTTTATTTATATTATTAGCTTTATTTTTATTATTAAATTCTTTTCGCTGTTCAGGAGTCATATCTACATAATTATCAATTATTATACCGTCATAATAATATTTACATTTTTTTCCAATACCAATATCATTAATTTTATCATATTCCAAATTATCACTACATAGTTCTACTTCGTTATTGTCTATCATATATTTACCATCTTTAGTTAATCTTAGTTCACCTATTCCTTTTTTAGCCAATTCTTCATTAATTTTTTCAGCTTTAGCTTTCTCATTTTCTTCTAGTTTACTTAAAATTTCCTCTAATCTTGAACCATAATATGTCTCATAAAACCTTTTATCTTTGAAAAATCTGTTTTTTGTTTTAAAAACATCCTCATTAATTCCATAATAATCATCAAACTCCATATCAAACTCTCCACATTTTGAAATTATTTTCATAACTTCTTTTGCTGATAAATCTAGACCACCTTTTTCTAGTTCCTCTATCATACTATCATATACTTTATCTGAATATTCACCTTCTTTATTTATTAAATAAGAATATCCCCTATCGTTCATAAAATTTTGATAATATTCTTTAACTTCTTCACCAGAAGTTAATTTAGATTTTAAAAATCTACTTTGTTCATGTACATTTCTACCATCTAATAAACTTTTAATACATAAATCTTTAATTTGTTCCTTATCTGCCTCAGCTATTTTCTTACAATTATCTATATATCCTAGTGAATTTAATAGTTCCTCTTTATTAAAATACACTGAACCATTTTTTTCTAATTCGGCTTTTAAATTATTAAATATTTTATCACTTAACTCTTTAGAACAAGTATTTACAGCTTCTACGCTATCATCATTTCTAAGAATAGTGCTTGTCATATAATCGTGAAAATCTTTTTCATTTCCATTTTTAGCTATATATTTAATTACATTATCACCTAAATTAAAAGTTTTGGCAAGATTATAAATATCTTTATTAGGTAATTCATTTACAAATTTTCTGTAATCTTCTATTTTACCATTTAACCTTTCATATATTTTTCTAACTGCAAGTGATTGTATACAGTTTGATAATAAATCTACTTCAATTGAATTATGTACCTCAGACATATTTTTTAAATATGAAAAAAATTTATCATAATATTCTTTTCCTACTAATGAATATACAATTTTATTGTCTGAATTTTCTGACTTATTACTATATTTTGGCTTTACATATTTTTTAGATGCATTTTGTATAACTGACATAGATATATAATTCATATCTTCTATTATTTTATCTGCACTTTCATCTTTTAATATGTTTTGTCCAATTAAAGCTACAGCCTCCCTCTTTCTAATTTTTAAATTTCTCATTAATTCTTTTACTAAACTTTTATTACGCATAATTATTTCCTCCTCTATATTACATTTTAATTATTTGCGTTGTAAAGCACATTTGCTTTACATAATTTAATTATAATTCTAAAACAATATTATGTAAAATAGAAGAATATTATATTCTGTATAAGTATTAGTTATACTAACAAGCTAGAAAAAAGAGTGAAAAAATATTCTCACTCTTTTTCTGAAACTTAAATAGCTTCTATTTAGTTATTCCTCTTTTTCAGGAACAACTACATTATTTTCATCTTCGTGTTTTTCCTTAGTTATGAAAGGCATTTCATTTTTCACAACTTCGTTGCTTATAGTATTGCTTGGTTTTACAATATTTTCTTCTGTAACTGTATTAACGTTTTCTTCCTCAATTTTATTTTCTGTGTTTTCCTCTACAACGTTATTTTCATTGACTGTATTGTTACTTTCTTGTGATATAACGTTTTCTGTTTTAACCTCATTTTCAGTTTCTTCCTGTGTTACAACATTTTCTACTTTAGTATTATTTTCAGGCACATTATTTTCAACCAAAGTATTATTGTTCTCACTAGGTTCTACTATTTCTTCTACTTCATCTATTTCCTCAGCTTTTTCAATTTCTCCATCAAAAAGTTTTAACTCTTTGTTGGGGTCATTATTTTTTAGCTTTGGTAGTTGTCCATTATCTAATTGAGATAACTCCCATAATTTAATAGAATAATGTAGTTTAGTTTCAAAGAAATCGTTAGTTAACTCGCTTATATCAATGCTTGTTATTACAGAAGTAATTTTGCTATTTCTTTGTGCTGTTTCTATTCCTTGAGTATTTGATAATTCATAATTATTTGAATATTCGCAAGTTTCATCTGTTGAAAATAGTATTTCATCTTCTGTCATACCATCAAATTTATATCCGTTATTTGTTAAATTAGATAATGATAAGTTATTACTAATCTTCATAGTATTTACTACTTTGCCTACAAATCCTCCCGAATTTTTTGGAGTATCCATATCTACTTTTACAAAATTATTTTGTAAAACAGCATTATCTGCATATCCAACAAAACCACCGATATAATCTTTTTGAGTATCTGATTTATTTACTAATTTTCCTACAGCATAACTATTGTTAATTTCTGAATTATCTACTTTACCCACAAACGTACCTACATTAGTTTTATCTGAATTTACAGTTGCATTTACACTAGTCTGCTTAATGTTAGTATTATTTATAATGTTTCCTGCAAGACCACCTGTGTTTTCTCCTGCTGTAATTTCGACATTTTTAATGTGTACATCTTCTAAAATAGAACTATCCACAATACCTGCAATGCCTCCGACATAATTTCCAGCTTTTACTATAGAATTTTCTATAATAACATTAGTTATAGTAGAATTTGTGATTGTTTTACTTAAAACACCAATATTATCCAAATCTGTATTAATCATACAGTCAGTAATGTTTAAATTTTCTACAGTTGCATCTTTCAATGACTTAAATATTGGCAATTTACTTCCCGTAATTCTAAATCCATTTCCATCTAATGTTCCAGAAAATTCTGTATCTATTATAGCTTCTCCATCTACGTATTCAGATAAATCAATATCTTGTCCAAGCTTTAATGTTACATTTGTATTTTCAGATATTAAATTTATTAAATCTTGTGCACTTGTTACTTCTTTAATGCTTTCTATTTCAATTGGCACTTCTTCCTCTAAACTTGCTGCTTGAGCTTTATGTTCAAATGGCTCTATAGTAAAATCATTTGTGTCTTGTCTTATTTGTTGGAAGTATTTTCTCTTAACAGCTGTGCTTTGTGTTAGATTTCTATCTTTATTATTTGCATCAGTTTGTAAAGCTTCAAGATATTCTTTATATATTTGTTGACCATCGATATATGTGCCTACCTCGTTATAGTGTTTAGAAAGTTCTTCATATCTTTCAAGTTTATATCTTTCATAAGTCATAGTTTGGTCTTTAGTAATATAACGTAAAGCTATTAAGTCTGTTGTCTTTTCTCCAGTTCCATTTACTTTACCTATATATGACAATGAATAGTATGGTACTAATCCTTCGTAATATCCACCTTCACCTGCCATTTGCCATGCAAGATATTTAAAGTTTGCTCCATCTGGTCTGTTATTATCTGCATGTGGTTGATACCAGTGAATATTAAATATAGAATCAGTATCAGCACCTGGTGACCTTCTTTCATATTTCTTAACACCTGGTCTTAACATTATCTTGTTCTTCCACAAATCTTTCATTTCTTTTAGTTCCATACCTTCTACCATATCTGTAGTTAAAGGTGTGTATGCTACTACATCATCACCTTCATCTTGCTTATCTTCACTTACCTCTGGATATGATACTTGTACAGAAATACTTGCCTTTTGTTCAGCAGTAAGAGTAAAGTATGCTTGTGCCTCTATCCAATCTAGGAAGTCATTTACTCTAAAGTAATTATTATAATAGTCATGTAACTTTTTATCTGTTGATACTGTAGATTTATGCATATTTTGTGTTGTATTACCATTAACAAGTTCTTCATCAAAGATATTTGGACTTACCCAACCATCTCTATAGTATTGTTGTATAAATCCTGCTGCATAGTCTTCTGCATCACCTCTACGACCATAGCCATTTAAGAATATCTTAGAGTCTTGGTTGTGTAATGTTTCGTGTGTTCCTACTCTGAAATTGTCTAGCATTTTAATTACTGCCCAGAATACTTCATTACCATTTGCATAAGCACCACCATGCGTTGCTGGCCATCTTCCTATTGCTTCAGCAAAGTATTTGTGATATGGCTCTTCTGTTGTTAATGGATTATTATACACAGTTATATCTCCTACACCTGTATATGTGTATCTCATATCATAGTTTGTATCACAATATTTATTCATTGTATCTTTTCCCCAATAATCATAAGCAAATGTATAGAATGATTGAACTTCTTTTAACCAAACATCCACTTTTGCCTTAAATGCGTCTATTTGTTTTTGGTCATTTGGGTCTTTCATGTACACTCTTAATGAGCCGAAATATGCTTGTGTTGGTGATGACATTACATACATTGAATTTTCAGGAACTGTCATAAGTGGTAAGAAATTAGTTTGTACTTTTCCATCTTTCTTTAAATGATCCCATATAGTATAGTCTAATCCTTGTGAATTTTCCACGTTTATATCATAGTAATATCCACCTTTAAAGTTAGATTTAAACCATTCTATTCCACTATCATAATGAGTTAATGTTGTTACATAATAATCTAAGTAATATCCTAAATTTGAAAGTCTTGTATATTTTACAAAGTAGTTATTATAGAAACCTGCTGTTCCATTTGTAGCTGAGTTTGTTCCTTGTACAAGCTGTTCTGTCAGATATTCCATAGTCATATCTTTATCGAACATTTCTGATGAATTGAACATTACAGAATCTGCTAAATTTATACCATCCATATCTAAGTTGTACCAATAAGTAAAGTAGTTATATGCAAATAGTAATTTTTTCAATTTTCCAGAATTTATTATCTCACGTTCTATAATATCATCATAAACATCACTTTCAATATTTGGTGAATATCCCATATTTACTAATGTATTTATAACAAATTCCTCAATATGATATTTAGTATAATTATCATAATGTTCTTTATAAAGTCTACTATCTTCTTCAATGCTAGTTGTTACTGGGTCTAAATCTTGCTTAAAGTCATATTTTGAAGCAACTTCAATAAGCTTTCTAACACTATCTTGATTTGGGTCTACTATATATTTATTGTAGTTATATCCTATATTTAACTCTGGTATCATATATGATACAACATTTCCATAATAATCATCATAAGCTATATTATATTCAAGTCTTGTTCCATCTTCAAATACAATGTATATCTTATCTAGGCTATTATAGTTTTGAGTTGTTAAGCTTGAAACCATCTTACCTTCTTTATTAAATGGTACAACATACTTAATTACTTTTTGAGTTAAAAGATTTTCTGTAGGTATCTTGTTACCATCTCTGATTATTTCTTTTGCATCGTAGAATGGCATTAATTTGTACATATTATGGTATGTTATTTCTCTATCCTCTTGATAGCTTTGAAGCTCTGAAACTCTCTTATAGTCTGGAATATAAATTCCTGAATTTTTAGGTTGTTTTCCTTGGTCACTATAAGCTACAGAAACACCTTTTAATGTAGGTAAATTAGAAATTGAAGCATCTTCTGGTATATTCCAAATTTCTTCATCTAACTGTATGTCATTTCTAAAGAATTGTGCGTTAATTTCTTCTTCCTTTATAGTTTTTACTGCATTGCTCTCATCATGTTTAACAACTGCTGTTTCAAGCTGATAATTATTTTGAGAATTATTTGACAATGTAGCTCTCTTAGGATTATATATTGCTCCTACACCAGCATTTCCAACTACTAAGCTTAGATTATTTTTAAGAGTTAGACCCTGATTTCCAGTTTTTCCATTATTTAAGTCTGAACATACTATTCCTCCACAACCATGTCCATAAGCATTATCTGTAAGTGCATAATATGCAGACATTTTCATGTTTACTATATTATTTTCCACAGAGCATGTACTGTCTGTATCCACTACAAATCCTGAATTATGCCACCAGCCTGAAGAAATTGTACCTTGTACATAACAATTTTTAATACTTGAATTGTCTTTCATATTTACAACACAAGGAGCTACACTCTGAGATACATAAGAGGTATTAAATGTTAAGTTAATTGCACTGCATTTTTCAATAGTAGAATTTTTACTTAATTCAAATACCATTCCTGCCGTACTATTTCCAGGTGATACTAAGTTTTCTACATGAACATTAGATATTGTAGTTCCATTTGTAGCAGTTGTTGCAATAACTCCTTTTCCATCGCCAGAACCATTAAATACAATTCCTTTAATGTTAAGGTTTTCTATTTTTGCACCATCTAACTTCTTAAATAAAGGTTTTGTTAAATTAGAAATTGTATGTCCATTTCCATTTATTGTTCCTTTATAATCGAAATCTATAACAGCTTTTTGATTATCTGGTATTACATAATCTGATATGTCATAATCTTTATCTAAGTTTATTACATAGTCTTTTGTATTATGTGTTCTCATATTTTCAACTAATGACTTAAATGAGCCACTATACTCATATTCTTGAGTATTTTCTAGAATATCTAGTGTTACTTCAAGTGGTTTTAACTCATCTTCACCTGTATAAACCATTGCATCTGTATATGCTAATACAAGTTTTAATTTAGTTCCTTCCACTTTATAACTTGTTACCTTACTGTAAAATGTTGATATAGTCTTCATTGATACTTCTACTAAGCAGTTTTCTACTACGTTAATATTATCCTCTGTCAAACTATCTACTCTTACAGCATTACCAAGTTCATCAAAAGTATATAACTTAATGTCTACTATATCTTTCATCTCAATATATCTAGTAGTTAATGAAACTATTTGGTTATGAATTCTTACATCATTAAGGTAATTTTGTTCATTAGCCTCATCTAAATCTCTATCATAAGTTGAGTAAACAGATACAGTATATTTCTCTGCCTCAGTCTTTTTGAAAGTAATATTATTTGCACCAATATCAAGTATATCTTTTGAAGTAGTTATTTTAGCACCATATTCATCTATTATCTCTACTCTAGTCTTTTTATTTGCATTATCTAAATCTTCAACATTAATGTTTAGCTCTATTGTGTCTGCATCACTAGTTAAAATACTATACTTGAAGTCTGTAACTTTAACATTGTCTTTTAGTATTTCATAATCTACTTTTTGATTTTCTATTGTTACTACATTACCACTATTTAAAGTTACTTCCTCTATTTTGGCACTTATTTTCTTAGCTTCATTACTTCCAGGAATTGTTACCGCATACGTATTTTCTGTTTCTGGAACTTTAGAAATACTATATTCTTGTGAGTCTATCTTAATTTTTTCTGGATATAAGTCTTTTTCCCTGGTTACACAATCAAATACCAGTTTTATATCTTCGTTTTTCTCAAAATAATTAGTTTCTTTTGACTGACTATTAAATGTTGAAACATTGCTAAATGTAACATTATAATCTCCTGTTAGCATTACTTTTCTTTCAAATATTGGATAATCTGTATAAGTATTATAATTAGCATTTGTTTCATCTTTTAATTTGTTATCATCTAAGTCAAAAGTAGCTAATATTTGAAAATCTAGTAAAGTATCAGTATTAACATTAAATTCAACAGTATTTGAACCAGTAGTTATAGTCTTCTCTTCTTCACCTAATTTTGCTTTAATGTTATCTGTGCTTATTACACCATCTGGGTCATTTACTACAAATGTAGCTTCTATTTTTCCCTCTGCAAGTTTATTTACCGTTTTAAAGTCTGTAATATATGGTGTAGTCTTTAATACTTCTACTTGGTCTTCATGGTTGAATTGTTCTACATCACCATTACTAAATTTAATTTGAGTAACAACTATATCTTCAATGCCCTCATCCTCTTTTGCAGTATAGTATATTCTATATGTTTCTGATTTATCCTCTAATGCTTGTACATCATAGTCTTTTCCATTTATTACAAGAGTAGTAATACCTACTGCTTTATTTTGATTTGTATGGTCTTCTTTATCTATAATTATTACTTTTGTACTAGAAATAACATAATCTATTGCGAATGTTTCATTCTTGTTTGGATATTTATTTTCTATTGTACTACTTAGTATTGATGTGTTAACACTTGATTGAAATTCATCTGAAATTGGTATCCAAGGTCGTAACCAACCTGTATATCCTGGTATTTCATATAGACTACCACTAACCTGTAGTTTATATACTGATGTTGGTGGATAAGGAACTTTAAATTCTACTGTATCAGTGTCTTTAGGATTAATTTCTTGTGTGCCAATTACTCCACCTTGTGAGTTCATAAGAGTAAATGTTAAATTTGTTGCTAGTTTTCCATCATTATCTACTAATTTATACTTAAAGGTTACCGTTTCTTTGTCTATATCTTCTATAAAGTCTTTTATTACAAATGTTGGATCTGTTTGAACTATCATACACCAAGAATATCCATCATTATGTGGAATATCTAAAGCTACGCCATTTTCTAATATTACCTTTTCAAAAGTTATATGGTCTTGTTCTGCGCTAAATGCCTTATAATATCCAGTATAATCTTTTGTACCATCACCATTGTCTTTGCAACATTCTACAGAATATTCTCTGCCATCAATAATTACTTTCGATACTTGATATTCTGTACCAGTTGAACATTCAAAGAAAAATGCTTGATAATCTCCTAAAGTAAATGGTCCTACAAGTCCCGCATTAAATTTTAAATTATATTCAATATCTCCAGTTAATTTGTAGTTTTCATTGAAAATATTTTCTGTAACAATATATTTTGCATTAGGGTCTTCTTCCTCATCAGATGGTGTATCATCATTTGCTATTGCACTAAATAATTGTTGTAAAATACTTTGTTCGTGTTTAGCATCTGGTCTTAAGTCATAAGTAACATCTATTGCCACATTATACTCATTTTGTGTTCCAGTCATTTTAATTGTATCTAAGTTATATTCATATTTTGCTTCACCCTTATTTAATTGTTCAGTATGAAGTTCACTTTCACCTTGTTTAACTACAAAGCTTGGATATGGTGACACAAGTGAGCTATCTGGGTCATTTACATTAAATGATAGCTTATTATTTTTTTCATCTATTATAAAATGACTTATTGTTGGTCTTTGCTTAAACACTTTAATGTTTACTGGCTCCATATCACCTGGATATACTATTTGGTCTACAAGACTTGAACCAATTTGTATACTTGCTATTCTTTGTTCAAATACTCCTGTTTCATTTGGTGCTTGAACTGTTATTAAATAAGTATCATCTACTACTTTACCATCTTTGGTTACTTTAGTAACTTTATAGCTTTCATCACCTATAGAAATTTTCTTAACTTCTTGGTCAACGTTAGTATTTATCTTAAATGTTAATGTAACGTTCTCGCCCTTTTCTACATATTCTTTATCTATCTCTTGTGAAACTATTGTAACTCTTGGCTTAGTTTCCTTTTTCTGTTCAAACAATGTTTTTTCTTCAAAAGTTGCACCATCACCAATATCACAATTTGCTTTAAGTTCTATTGAATACGTACTAACTTTTCTAAGATCCATTCTTACAGTTTTTGTTTCTTCCTCATCAAGTTCTATAGTTTTAGTTGCTATAACTGAACCTGCACTGTTTTTCATATATGCTGTTAGACCTACCACTGAATTATCTTTATCTTCTAAGTTATATGTTATAACTGCTTCACTTGTTGAAGTATCCTCAGATATTTCAGTAACATTTTTAGCAACAGGCTCTGCAAATTCATATACATAAGATAAATTTCTGTCAATTTCAAATTCTTTATCTTGTATTTTTACCATATCTACATGTAATTTGTTTATACCTTTATCTTTAGGCTCTAATGATAATCTGTATATACCATTATCTCCTTTGCTAACTGTATAGTCTGTGCCATCAATTACTATAGTGTCTACATCAATATATGACATTAAGCTATTTTCAAAAGTAATTACTACATTTGAACCTGCCTTTACTCTCTTAGTAATTGCAAGATTTTTAGCTTTAAAATTAGATTCTTCTTTCTTAGTAATCTCTATCTCTTGTTCTTTAAATACATCATTTTGAACTTGACCATTTTTAGTTACTGCATAGTTGTTTTCAACTTTTACCATATATTTTTGTCCAGGTGTTAGATTATCAAAAGTATGAGTATTCTTTCCGTTTTTTACTTTCTCTTTGCCTATTTGACTACCATCATCTTTATTAGTTAAAATCACATAGCTCTCTTTTAATGCATTGTCATCATCTTTTATGTTAAACTCTACAGTTACACTATTTTCATGATTATTAACAACAAAATCTGATATTGTAGGAATAGCTTTCATAACTTCAATAGTTGCCGTTGGATTTTCAGACTTAAAGTCTTCTTCTGCTATCATTCGAGAACCATCAAGTGTTACAGAAATTATCTTAAATTCTTGCTCTCCAGCCTCACTATTTGCAACTATATCTACATAGTATTTATGTTGACTTCCTTCCTGAACAGAATTTACATTATACTCTATTCCTTTTGACTCTGGATTTTTCATATCTTGTACTGTAACTTTTTCTGGTACAAGTGATGTCTTGTTATCTGAGTTAAATCTTAATTCAAATTGTTCACTCTTATCAAAATAAGTTTCCTCTTTACCAGTTTTATCAAATGTCATAAGGTCTTTTATTGTAAGTGAATAATCTGACACTAGTCTAAACTCTTGGTCTTTTGTAACAGTTCCTTCATTTTGACCTTCTTCTATTGTATTATAGTCTAAATCATATTTAACTTTTACATTTAATACATGGTCTTCATCTGGATGTATATTTGTTACAATAAAGTTGTTTTGACCTTGTGTAAGGATTTTTTCTTGGTCATGAACTACTGCATTTCCTGTAGTCATAGCACCATCTGGGTCATTAACAGTAATAACGAAAGCAACTGCATTTTGTTCTAGTATATCTGTTGAAGTTATAGTTATTGTAGGGATAGTTTTTAATACTTCAATTATATCAGCTTCAAAATTTGTTACCTCTACACCTAACTCATCTCCAAAATATACATTTGTAACTTTTAAGTTCTCTATTTGAGAATTATCAGAAGCAGTATAAGAAATTTTAAATAAATTACTACTCTCATCAACAGGTGTTAAAACATATTCTTCTTTTTCGTTTAAAACTACTTTAGTTGGTGTCTTCATTGTATTAGACTCTATTTGATATGTTATTTCTATTGTTTCATTCTTTTCAGGATATTTTTCAGAAATATTATTAGTAGCTATTGTTACTTCTGGTTTTACTTCTACTGAACTATTGCTTGTTGCAAGAAGCTCATCAGTATGTGTTAAACCATCAACCGCTTCATAGTCTGCTCTAATTTCTACTTTATGCACTCCTGATTGCATAACATTAAATTCAACTTCACTTGCATCTATTGCTAATTCCTCTTCCACAATAGTTTCATCTAATTCATTTTTTAAGACAGCATATAAAGAAGTAAGTGTTTTATCCTCATCTGTTACTTTAAATGTAGCTTTTATTTTTGTATTTTCAATATTTTCTAGTTCTATATTTTCAGCAACAGGATGATTTTTAAATATTACAACTGATAAGTTATCACTTAATTCAAGTTTCTTATTATTTGTTAATGTGATTGCAGTAATTGTTATTTCTTTTCTCTTATCTAATCCATCTTTTGTATATGGATATTCAAATTCATAAGTATTATCTAATGTATCTGCTTTATATACTTCATGCTCTTTTCCATCAATAGTTACACTATAAACATCATATATAGATGCATTAGTAGACTTAAATTGTAATTTAGCATTAAATAATACATCTCTTTCTACTTCTACTACAGTTAAATCGCTTATTTCTAGCTTATAGTCTTTGATAAATTCAACATTATCTTCATTTGCTAAAACTTCTGTAGTTTTATTCAAATTATTATCTGCTTCTTTATCTAAATCATAAGTTATCTCAAGCATAATATTGTATGTGTTAAGGTCTAAAAGTTCAAGTTCATATTCTGACTTATCCTTTGAAATTGCCATTTCTGTTTCAGTTTCATCTTTAACATTCTTAATTATAATTCTACCACTTACAAAGCTATTATCTGGGTCATTTACTGTATAAGTTACCTTTGCTTTTTCTGAGGTTGTATCTACTTTAAATTCTGAAATAGTTAATTTATCTTTTAAAATTTCAACAGTAGATGAGTATTCTACACTAACAACTTCATCATTTTGGTATTTAAGTTCAGTTACTTTTAGTGTTTCATCACCAGCTTGTGAAGAAGTTTTGTATTCTACTTTATATTTGCCATCCTCAGTTTCACTAGCATCATATTCTATATCGTTAATCTTAATTTTTGTAACTTTTTCATCAGTATTTGAAGTAATAGTATACGTAACTTCTAATGTAGAATTTTTATTTGCATAGTCGTTTTTACTATCTTTTTCTACTCTAGCTATTATTGTAATACTTGTTGTTTCTTCTTTTAATACCTCTGCTTTATGTTCAAGTCCATCAACACTGTCATAATCTGCTACAATTTTAACTGTATAACTTCCAGCTTTTTCAATATCTTTAAATTCAACACTAGTAAATTCACTTGTAATTTCTTGCTCTTTAACAGTTTGACCTTTAAAGTCTACAAGAAGTATTTTTGCATTTTTCATGATATTTTCTTCATCAGTTACTTTAAAATTAACTGTTATATCATTTTCATTTACATCAATACTAAAGTTTTCTACTTTTGGTGCTCCCTTAAAGATTTCAACTGAGGCATTCTCAACAGATAAAGTTACTCCGTTTTGTAATATTACATTTGAAATTGTAATATTTTGGTTTTCTTGAGCTTCATAAGGTATTAACACATAAGTTACACCATCTTCAATTACTACTGGATAATTATTACCGTTTACTACTACATAAGAAAGTGGATAATTTGCAACATTTGAACTTTCAAGAGTTAATTTTACATTATTACTATCTCTTAAAACTTCTACATTTTTAATGTCAAATTTTAATTGATAATCTTTAATAAATTTTATCTCTCTAGGCTCAAATATTTGACTTAGATTACCTTCATTTAAAGAATTACCATTATCTTCATCTAAATCATAGTTACCTTCTATTTTTAATGTATAAGTGTCGTTATCCAAATCATTTAATTCAATAGTATTTGTTCCTTCTTGAACATCTCTTTGAATAACATTTAATTTTTTGTCTGTATCATACAAAATTACCTGTGCATTTTGTATCATTGCTTTATCTGCATCAGCAAAATCAAAAGTTATTACTTCATTTTTATACTCATCATTAAATGAATAGTTAGTAATAGTTGGTATATCTTTTAATACATATATTTCACTTTGATATGTTACTTTTACATCTTTTGAATATTTAAGTGTTTCAACTTTTAAAACTTCTTCTCCAAAGTCTTTTGATGAAGTATATTCTACCTCATATTTGTTATTTTCAAGCTTTGTTGCAGGAAGTTCTTTTCCGTTTACTACAATACTTGAAAGTTCTTCACTTGTATTAGAAGAAATTTCATATACAATTTTTAAATTAGTGTTTTTATTAACATATTTGCTTGCTGTATCTGAAATTACTGTTGCTTGAATATCTACTTGAGTAGTATTTGAACCAATAGTTTCTTTACTGTTATGTGTACTGCCATCAAATAGTTCATAATCTGCACCAATTTCAACTGTATATTGTTTTGCTTTAAATATTCCATTATCACTACATACAAATTCCACACTAGTAAGTGTACTATCTATCTCTTTTGTTTCTACTACCTGATTATCTTTATCTAATAATCTAGCACATAAAGATTTAATAGCTTTATTTTCATCTGTTAAGCTAAATGTTGCTGTAATTTTCTTATTATCTTCTGAAACTTTAACCTCTACATTAGCACTAGGAGTAGCCTTAAATATTTCAAAAGTCTTTTCTTGTGCTAATTCAAGTTCAATGTCATTTTCTACCTTTACTCCTGTAATAGTATAGTTAGTATGTTCTGCTTTTTCATAAGGAATTTTTACAGTATATTTTCCGTTTTCTAAAACAGCTTCATACTCTTTTTCATCTATTATGACAAATTTAGTTTCATAACCAGCAATATTATTACTTTCAAGTGTTAATACTACTTGATTATTTTCTGTATCTACTACTACATTTTCAATGTTAATCTTTGCTTCATAATCTGAAATTACATTAATTTCTTGTTCTGCAAATATATCTGATAGATAATAATTATTTTGTTCATTTTCTTTATCATCATCTAAATCATAGCTTCCTTTTACCTGTACCTTATATTTACCATTAGAAAGCTCTTGTAATTGTATTGTATTTTCGCCTTTTACAATATCGTAAGATTTAACTTCTTCTCCCATTTCATCTAAAATAACCATAGTAGCTTTTTGTATAATTGCATCTTCACTATCAATAAAGTTAAATGTTATAGTTTGATTATTTGAAAATTCATTGAATTTAAAATTTTGTATAACTGGTTTAGCTTTTAATAAATAGTATTGTGCATCAACTGTACTGTCTAAAGTTACCGTTTCTTCACCATACATTGCAACTGATACAGTTTGTTTAGTTACACCATATCCACTTGAAATTGCAGGAATAGAAGCCGTATACGTTCCATCATCATTTGCAGTTAAACTATATAATGAATTTTCCACATTTACACCTGTTGGTGCATTATCATTATTTGATGTAAAGGTATACTTAATTTCAACATTTCCACCTTTTTCCACATAATAGTTTACTACTTGTGCACTTGTAATACTTGCTTTAGTAGCAATTTTTACTGTTGTATAGCCTATTAGTTCTTTTTCTGTACGAGTTATTCCATCTTTAATATCATAATCTGCATACAATTCTACTCTATATTCTCCTGCTTTAAATATTCCACCCTCTAATGATTTGAAACTTACTGTTTTTTCATCATTGTCTATGTCTACTGTTTCAATTACTTCACCTTTTGGATTTACTAATTTAGCAGTCAAATCTAATAGTGCTTCATCATTATCTGTAATTGTAATATCACTAATAATTGTCTTTTGCTCATCTTCTACACGTGCCTCTATATTTGCACTAGGCTTATCTTTAAATATTACTACCTTATTTGTTAAATCTGTAAATTCTTTCAAATTATCTAATATTGCTTTTTGAAGAACTAATTCAGTTCTAGTTTCACTTGTATATGGAACTTCAACTGTATAAGTTGTACCTTCTTTGCTTACTGTATATATTTGTCCATTTATCTCTACTTCTTTAACATAATAATCGCTATATTCATCATTGTCTTCTGAGGCATTTGTGCTCACAAATTCAAGTATTGCAACATTTCTTTGTCTATCTATACTTTTTACTATTAAATTGTCTAATGTAAATTTATAATCTCCAAATAATTCAAAGCTATCTTTTATTACTTCTGTATCTTGATTTCCAGTATAATCGTTATTTGTATCAAGGTCATAAGTAATATATATATCTACATTATACTTTTTGAATTTTTCTATATTGCTTAGAGCAAATGATGTATTTTCTTTAGAAGCAAATGGTATTTGTGTCGTATCACCTTTTTCAGTATCAGTAATGATAATCTTACCACTAACAAATGTATCTTCTTCATCTATTACAGTAAATGATAATACTGGATTATCATTTGTATCATCAACTACTAATTCACTAATTGTTGGTAATATAGACTTTAATACTTCAATTTGTGAAGTATATTCTGTTTGAGCAGTATTTTCATCTTTAAAGTTTACTCTTGTAACTTTAAAATCTGTAACTCCTGCCTCTTTAGGTGCTTTAACATTTACTTTATACACATTTTCACTTACTTTTTCAGCATTATATGCTATGTCATTTACTACAATAGTATCTACATCCACATCTGTATTTGTATCTAAAGTATATGTTATTTGAACTTGTCCATCTTTCTTTACATATTCTTCTGATTTACTTGAAATAATAGTTACAGTAGGTAAAACACTAGTTGTTGCAGTAGCAATTACTTCATCTTTATGTTCTCTACCATCTACTATATCAAAAGTAGCTACTACTTGAGCACTATAATTTCCAGCTGTATAACCTTCATCCAAGTTAAATGTAGCAACGTAATCTCCATCTATACTTTGTCTTGAAAGTTCTCTACCTTGTCCATCTAATAATACTATATATGCACTTTGAAGTGTATTATCATTATCAATAAATTTAACATCTACTGATATTGATTTATTATCTTGCTGAACAGTTGCTATTGCTATAGCAGACAAAGACTTAAATACTACTACACTATTTTCTTTATCAACAGTAAACTCTTGTAAATTATTAAGAATTGCTTTTTGAAGTACAAGTTCTGTTCTAACTTCTTGAGTGTATGGCACTTCTACTGTATATGTGTCTTGGTCTTTAGACTTAATATCATAAGCCACATCATTTATAATAACACTTTTTACATAATAATCTTGATGTCCATAATTATCCTCTAAAGCATTTGTACTATCAAATTCAAGTATTATCACTTCTCTATCAAGGTCTACTTTTTGTACTCTTAAGTTAGACAATGAGAAGTCATATTCACCTATTACTTCAAAATTCTCTTTTTCAAGTGATTGTTCTTGTTGATTTTCTGTATCTCCCTTATTTGAGTCTAAATCATAAGTAACAAAGATTTCCACTTCATAATTTGTAAATTCTTCAACATCACTTAATTCAAATTCTAATTTATCTAATGAGTCAAATGTTATTTGTTGAGATTTCTTATTCTCAGTATTGGTTATAACTATTCTGCCAGCAACAAAAGTTTCCTCATCATCAGAAACTATAAATGAAAGAACTGGTTTATCTACATTTTGTGTAGTAATAGCTACTCCACTTACTGTTGGAACTGTATTTTTTAATACGTCTACTTTTTCAGTGTTATTTACACTTATTGTTTCTTCATCTTCAAATACTATTTCTTCTAATGAATATTCGTATATACCAGCAATGTCTGGAGTATTTACACTAATTTCGTACTTATTATCTGAAATTTTTCTTGGTGTTGAAATAACTCCATTTACCTTAACTGTTTGTACACTTTCTTCTTTATTTGAACTAATTTCAAAAATTAATTTTAAAATATCATCCTTATTTACATAGTATTTTTCTGAATTAAAACTTGTAACCGTTATATTAGATGGTACAGTTACATTTGCTGTAGCTATAACTTCTTGATTATGAATCTTTCCATCTACTCTGTCAAAATCTGCAAGAATTTGTACTGTATATTCTCCTGCCTTAAAAGGTTCTTCAGAAGTAAATTCTACATTTTTTGCAAATTCATCCATTGACTTAGTTTCAGTAACACTTCCATCAGCTTTTAATAATCTTGCATATCTTCCAGTTACAATACTATCTAAATCTACAATACTAAATGTAGCATTTATACTATTTTTCTCATCATTAAGTGTTAAATTTAGTTGTGTAGTTGGAATATACTTAAATACTAAAATACTGTCTTGTTGTAGATTATCAAATTCTTTTAAATTTTCTAATTCAACTTTTTCAAGCACTAATTCCTGTCTTGTTTCATCATTATATGGTATTTGAACTGTATAAACATTATCTTCTTGAGTTGTTACATCATATTCTATACCATTTATATAAGCTTTATTTACTACATATTGTGATGAATTTCCACTCTCAAAAGATACTTCTATTAGTTTGTTTTGAGTATCAACCTTTACTAATTTAAAGTTTTCAAGTGTAAAGTTATAATCTTTAATAATTGAAAATACAGAGTTTGCTAAAGTTTCTGTTGTTTGATTTGTTGTATCTGTTTTATCTGAGTCAAAATCATAAGTAATTTCAACTTCTACATTATATTCGTTAAGTGATTTAATATCTTTTAACTCAAAAGTAGTGTCTTCTTTAGAACTAAACTCTATTTCTTGTTTTTCTTGAGTTTGTTTATCTGTAATTATTACTTTACCTTTTACAAAAGTTTCTTCATCATCTAGGATTTTAAACTTAAGTAATGGTTTATCTGCATCTTCATCATTAATTGAAAGTTCACTAATACTTGGTTTTACAGTTCTTAAAACATCAACTTTTAATGTATTAGTTGCAGAAGTTTGTTGTTCATTACTTGTATAAACAAGTCTAGTTGTATCATATACAAATGTACCATATTTATCTGGAGCAACTACATTTGCGGTATATGTTCCATCTTCATTTTTAGTTACAGCTATATTTTCACCATTTACAATTACTCCACTCACATTTTCTTGCGTATTTGAACTAACTGTATAAGTTATTTGTAACTGTTCACCTTTTTGTACATAATACTTATTAATTCTGGCATCTTCAATAGTTGCGTAAATAGCAACTGTAGCCTTACCTTCTCCAATTTTTTCTTCTTTATGCTCTAAACCATCTATTAAGTCATAATCTGAATATACTTCAACTGTATAAGTTCCAGCATCATATATTTTTTGTGATCTAAACACTATTTCAGTTGAATTTTCCGTCAATGATATTTTATCTATAATATTACCTTTTGCATCAACTAATTTAGCACATAATGTGCCTTTAACTATAGTATTATCTTTATCATTTAATTGTAGTGAAGCTGTAATTTTTCTTAGACCATCTACTAATTCACGTTCTACTGTGCTACGAACAATAGCCTCAGGTTTATCTTTAAACACTAATACCTTGTTATTTTCTGTAATTGCAAATCCTTGTGAATTATTTAAAATTGCTTCTTGTACTATAAGCTCTTGTCTATCAGGACTTGTAAATGGTACTTCTACTGTATAAACGGTATTACTATCTAATACTACTTGATATGCAACTCCATTAATCATAACTTCTTTTAAAGAATAATTATCTGAAGCTTCCTGTGCAAGTGAAGCATTGAATTGTAATACAACTACATTTTTCTGTCTATCAACATTTTTTACTTTTAAATCAGAAAAGTTAAATTCAAAATCTCCTATTAGCTCAAATTCCTTATTTCCAAGTAATTCTTCTTTTTGATTAGCTTTATCTAATTTATCTGTATCTAAATCATAAGTAATATATACTTCAACACTATAATTTTGAAATTCTTTAATATTTTTTAGTTCATGTACTGTATCAGTAACAGAATTAAATGAAATTTCATAACTTTCATCAGTTTCAGTATTTTTTACTACAATTCTACCACTTACAAATGTATCTTCTTCATCTAGAATATTAAATGCTAAAGTTGCTTTATTTTCTTTTTCAACTACAGATATACCTTCAACTATAGGTTTCATAGATTTTAACACTTCATATTCACAATTATATGTTACATCTACTTCACCTTCGTTTTCAAATATAACTTTATTTACATTTAGTTCTGCTTTTCCATAACTTGTTGGTACATTAAATTTTACAGTATATGTTCCATCACCATTTTTTATTGCTGGTAATGTTACTCCGTTTACTACAATACTACTAATTGTATCACTTGTATTTGTTTCAATTACATAAGAAACTTCTATTAGTTGTCCCTTTTCTACATACTTATTATATTTGCAATCTGTAATTGA
Source organism: uncultured Clostridia bacterium (assembly GCA_947631415.1). GTDB lineage: Bacteria > Bacillota > Clostridia > TANB77 > CAG-465 > CAG-465. The sequence continues at coordinate 8,460 of CANRLG010000008.1, read as the reverse complement.
AACTTGTAGTAGTTGTTTTACTACATTTTCGTACTCTACAACAGTAGTTCTCTCTTGACCATCACCAAGGTCATAAGTTGTTTCAACTTTTACTTTGTATGAACCTTCTTCGTTAACATCAAATTCCGCCAATGTTTCATTAGGCTTTAAAGTCTTTTCATCAATTATATTTCCATTTTCATCAGTCAAGTATACTTTTACATCTTTTATAGTGTTATCTTCATCTTGACTATCAAATGAAACTGTAACTTTTGAGCCTTTAAATTCTACTTCAACTCCACTAATAACTGGAATATCCTTCAAATATACATAGTCTAATTGCTTATTTACTTGGTATTTTGCACCATTTTCAAGTAATACTTCTTCTATAACAATACTATTTTTTCCTTTTTTGCCTTTTTCAAGTTCCACTTGATATACATTACCATTTTTGGTTACTTTATATTTATTGCCATCAATAATAACGTATTCAACATCATAGTATGAGTTATATGCGTTTTCAAATTGTACTATAACTTTATCTTCTTTTGTTACTTTTTCTGTTATAGTATAATTACTTCCTTCAAATCCGTAATCAGCTGATAGCGTGAAATCTCTACTGAAAATTACATCAGTATGTCTATTATCTTCAGGATTTCCACTAGCATCACTGTCTAAGTCATAAGTTACTTCAACTTTTACATTGTATTTCTTATCTTTTTCTAAGCCATTTAAAGCAAAAATATTATCTTGATTACTTAATAACTCATCTGATTGAAATACAACATTTCCTTGTTCATCAGTAACAATAACTTTACTGCTCTTAATAGCAGAGTCATTATCCTTAATATTAACCGTTAATTGTGGTATTTGTTTTTGAGTATCAATTACAAAATTACTAATCTCTGGTTTATCTTTTAACACATCAACTGTAATTTTATATTCTGCCTCTACTTCTTTACCATTATCTAACACAACGCCCTCAATTACTATATCTTGCACTCCTGCCTTTTGTGGTGCTGGTATAGTTACACTGTAATTATTTCCTTCACCTTTCTTTACAGGATATTTAATGCCATTAATTATTACAAATTCTACTTGAGTGTATGGTGTTAAATCTATATTTAAGTTTATAGTAATTTCTTCACCTTTTTTAGGAGTAAAATTACTTACTAAAGAACCACCTATTTCTGTTTCATAATTTGGATTTTCAGGCTTAATTGGTGTGTCTGGTTCTTGAGGTGTGTCAGGTTTACTAGGATTTTCTGGATTATTAGGATTATCTGGTTTACTAGGGTTACTTGGATTTTCTGGGTTATGTGGTTTGTTTTCCTGTGTACCACTTCCATTATTGTTTTCTTGTGTTGGACTTGTTATGCTACCCGTGTATTTTTGGTCAGTAGCTTCTTCAGTTGCTTTAGCAACATCAGTTACAGTTATTTTTCCATCATTATTTAAGTCTTTATCTTTTATACTCTCATCATCTTGTACATTTTTTATTTCAAGTAAATAATCCATTATCTCTTTAGCATCATCATAAGTTACTTCATTATCCTTATTGACATCTGGATTTTTTTGAGTATTGAAAATTCTAACAGTGAAAAATAATAATATGCCAAGCAATATTACAGCAATAACACTAATAACTACTTTTCTTTCTGTTTGGTCTTTTCTAGAAAACTTTAAATAATAAATAAACAAGGACATAACAATAACTAGCATTAAAATTATTAAGATAACTCCAAGTATTGGTACATCTTTCTTAACTTCAATTTTTGAAGTGCTTTCTCCGAGAAAGTTCTGTTTTTCCATTACTGATACTTTCTCCTTGTGCTAAGCTATCTTTTAATACTAGAACTTTTGCACTACTTCCTTCAATAGTAATATCTTTTTTACCATCTGATGCTGTTATATTATCTACAGTAATTGTTGTTTCTCCAGATTTAGCATCATCTCGTACTTTTAGTTTTACTTTTAGTAATTTTTCACTATTGACTGCTTTTTTATTTATCAATGCAAATTTATTGTTATCCTCATTGTATGAAATATCTGACCAATTTTCTTCCTCTGCAAAATTTTCTGTTGTTATTTCTTCAAAAACTGCTTTGTCATAACTTAATTTTGCAGTATAGGCGTATAAATCAGTATGCTCCGAATTTACGTTAATTGAAACCGTAATTTCATCACCTAATTTTACTTCTTCTTTAGTTACATTTAACATTATGTTATCTCTGGCATATACGTTAGTAACAAAAGAAAATGAAATAAATAATGTTAAAGTTAATAATAAAACATATACTCCTATCTTCTTCATACAATTACCTACCTTTAACAAAAAATTTAACAACACTAACTTTATTAAAGAAAAATCTTTAATAAAATCGCAATAATTTTATGTCGTTTGTATAATTTTTCTTATGTAGTTTTTCAAATGTACTTAATCATTATTTTGCCTTTTTTTGTCATTGATTTTTTCTTGCATAGTTAAATATATACATTATCTATAATTTAACTTGAATGCTAAAAATAACCAATACTACTTTAAGCTATACTTAATGAATTATAGTAAAGCAAAATAATCTAATTTTCTCATCTGTCTTCTCTGTAATGAAAAATTTGTGATTTCTACCTTATTAGTATTTTTTTGAATTTTAAATTCAAGTAAAAAAATAGAGTTATTGTATAATACCTAACTTACAAATGACTATTTAATTGCTTAAAAAGTCATTTAATTATGTCAATAACTTCAGAAATCTTTTGAAATTTTTCTTTATGATTAAATTTAAAGACTTACTATTTTTTAGATTTTACTAATACTTCTATTTTTCTACAAAAATACTTGAACTAAGTATTAATCACATAGCTTTCTTTCAAGCTCTTTAACCCTAAAATTTTGTGCCTTCTAAATAAATAACCATAATAATCTCTCCTTTCCTAATTATAATTTTGGATTAATATTTGTCGTGCTCATCAATTTTATCACTTTTAATGTTTTATGTCAATGATTTTTGCGTATTATCAGTATTGTTTTAACGTTTTTGTATACATAAAAAATAAGAGGAGTTTTCCTCTTATTTTCTATTTAAAATAATATTGAAATTAATTATCTATATGACTACTTTTCTTGTTCTAGTTCTAAAAAATTAGAATGATATTTTATTCTATCTCCAAATCTTTTACAGTTTGAAATCATTGATGAAAAGAATGGAATATCTTTTGCCTCTTTATCTTGTGTTAAAATTGGCAATAAATGATACCCTTTCCTCTTAACTTCTTCAATTCCTTTGCTATTAATAATATATTCTACACTAGAACTGTCTATTACATTGTAAGTTCCAATTACTATTCCTGCATACTTTACTATATATTTCATACTCTCCTCCAAACTTAATTATATACTTTACTAGATATTAATTTTTATATCATATATTTATGTAAATTTCAAGATAATATAAAAACTCGAACACTATAAGTTCGAGCATTATCATATTATAATCTTTTCTCCTGCATATATTAAGTTCGGATTTTGTATTCCATTTAATCTAACTATTTTAGTTACAGTTGTACCATAATCTTGTGCTATCTGAGATAATGTATCTCCATATCTAATAGTATAAGTTATATTTCCAGTCAAATTTGAATTTGTATCTATTAATAATCTTTGACCTACATAAATTAAATTAGGATTTGCTATATTATTATTTAATACTAAACTTCTAATTGAAACATTATATCTACTAGCAATTTGCGAAAGAGTATTTCCTGCAACTACAGTATAGTATATTCTATTTCCACTCTGTGATGAGCCACTAACTATTAATCTTTGTCCAACATAAATTAAGTTTGGATTAGAAATATTATTTAATCTTACAAGTTCACTTACAGTTGTTCCATAATCTTGAGCTATTTGAGATAAAGTATCCCCTGCTTTTACTATAATTACTATTTCTTTTTTATTTTCATCTGGAATATCTATTGTACTTGTATCATCTAAAAAAATATCTTCTGTGTATTTATCTAAATCTACATAACCATTTATACCGTTTATTATGCCTGTATCTGAATATTGAAATCCAGTCCACACATCCCAATTTACATCTAACTCTGGTTGTTCTACACCATATTGAGCTATCCACAAAGGATACTCTGCTACATTACTATTAAAAACATTTCCAGCATTATATGCATCACTATATACAATAGCCTTTTTATTTGTAACTTGCTCTAATCTTCTTAAAAATGTTTCTGCTATTTGATTTACTTGAAATGAATTTAATCCATCAAAATTTTCAAAATCCATAGCAAGTAAACAGTCTGGAGATGTTCCCTCTATTACAGAAGCAAAGAAATCCGCCTCAAAAACAGCTTCTTCTGGAGTTTTTGAAGTAACATAATGGTAAAAACCTACCTTTAATCCTTCAGACTTTGCTTTATTATAATTATTTCTAAAATATGGGTCAACAAATTGTGTTCCTTCACTTGACCTAATATATACGACTTCTATTCCTGCATTTTTTACTTCCTCGTAATTTATATATCCTTGAAATTCACTAACATCTATACCATCATATATAACCTGACTAGATGGCTCTATTGCATATATATTAAATAAATTTAACTGTATAATATATACTAGTAATATGGATATGACATATTTTATTTTTTTCAATATTTGCCTCCTTTGATAGTTGTCCTATCCATATATCTTATGATTTTTACATTATAATGTGATTTTCTATATAAATTACAAATAGAAAAAAATGAAAGTAGATTTTTTTCTACTTCCATTTATTATATAATTTCATATATTTAATTTTGTGCCATTAAGTAAAAATCTGATGTAATATTTTTCATTTGTTCTTCATTTTCTGGGTCTATCTTCTTTAATGGAATACTTGCATAATATATTTTTATTTTATCTTTACATTTACCAAACTCATCCATAGAGTATGTATATCTTGTTTGACTTGTATAAGTTTCAAATACTCTATTTTTTAAGAACTCTTTACTATTAAAAAAGATTAATGTTTCTGTATCTGTATTAATTACTCTATACTCACTAGTTGTAGCTTTACCATTTATAGTGTAAACTATACTCTCTTGATTAATTTCACATTCCATTATACCTTTGTTATATACTAGATTTACGTGTACATTTTCAAAAATATATAAACCAATGAATAAAATTATACAGATTGCAATTACACATATAGACGCTTTAATAATTCTTTCTTTTGTCTTCTTGTTTTTTTCAACTTCTTCTGCAATTACTAATATATTTTTGTTTGCCATATTCATATAGTTATCATCTGTTAGTCTTTCTCCACTTAGAAGTTCATTTACATTAATACCTAATTCATCACATAAAGAAAGCATAATTGAAACATCTGGCATACCTTTCCCATTTTCCCATTTAGAAACAGCTTTATCTGTTATACCTAAACTTTCTGCAAGTTGAGATTGAGTAATATTTTTTTCTTTTCTACATTGTGCAATAAATTTTCCAATTTTAATTTGGTTCATTTTTTTCACTCCTCCTTTACTACTTACAGTATAAACGTAATATCTCTTTAGGTACACCCACAGTTAGTAGAGTTGCAAAGTAAACTCATAGTAGATATACTAATAACCTTAGAAAATAAAGGATATCACCTATTTATTTCAAAAAAAATAATTTACATATATTTTATCTCTTTTGAATGTTTCTTTGCTAGTAGTCCAGCACCAATAACTCCAGGTTCATCTAAACTTGCTATTTCAATTTTAGTTTCTTTTGCAAAACTATGTACCTCTTGTCTAAACCTATCTTTTACATCATCTAAAAAGTATTCCTTAGCATTTACTACTCCTCCACCAATAACTATTATATCTGGATTAACAGTAATAGATATATTTAGTAACAAATTAGTAAGATTTTGCTTAAATTCTTTTACAACATTACTAATATCTTCATTAGTTTTAGCAAGTTCAAAGCCCTCTTGCACACTTGAAATAGTATAGCCTATTTTTTCATTTACTTTATTTTTAAAAGCTGTACCACTAACTAAATTTTCTGCAATATTTTGACCATCTAGTATCATTCTCGAAAAATAACCTCCTACGCCATTTGCTCCATAATATATGTTTTTATCTGCAACTATACCACCACCAAGTCCAGTGCTTATTGTTATGTAACAAACTATATTGTAGTCTTTTCCAGCACCACAACTTGCTTCTGCTAAAGCTGCAACTTTAGCATCATTTTCTATAAATATCATTTTATTCAAATCTTTAGATAATCTTTCATGCAATGAAATTTCTTTCAAAAATTCAAGATTTCTTGCTGTTTTTATCTCACTTAAATCTTTAACTGCTCCTGGTACTCCTATTCCTATAGCATTACACTCATTGTAACAAGGTACATTTTGTATTAACCCTAATATTTTATTATATAATTCTTCTTTATTTGATACATTGTCTAAAGTAGGCTCTTTATGTAAGTATTGTATATTATTATTCTCATCTATTACTCCAATTCTAATATTTGTTCCACCCACATCTATCCCAATATAATTACTCATAATATCACACTCCGTTAAACTTTATATATAATAATATATCTAGATTATATCATATCTTTTTTTATTATTTCAACAAATTAAATTTAGCTTAATATAGTAAAAAAGAAAGGTAAATATAATAATCTACCTTTCTATACATACATTATTTTAAGCTAAACTCTTTTAAAGTTTTTTTAGTTGCAAACGTACCTTTTTCCACTTTATCTACAAATAAAATTCCATCTAAATGGTCACATTCATGTTGTATAAGTCGTGCTAAATATCCTTGTGCAAATCTTTGAATTTTATTCTTTTCTGGTGTGTAATATTCAATAAATATTTTTATAGGTCTTTTTACTTTTCCACGTATTTGTGGAATACTTAAACAACCTTCATACTCACTTTCTTCTTGTTCACCTTCAATAAAAATTATCTTAGGATTAATCATAATAGTAAGTGGAAATTCTTCCATATTTTTGTATGAGTTCCTAGTTTTTGAATTTATTTTTATCTGTAACGCAATTATACGTAAATTAACTCCAACTTGTGGTGCTGCAAGACCAAATCCTCCTGATTGTTGTAAAGTAAATTTAAGATTTTCTAAGAAATCTTTAAAGTGTTCATTATCCATTCCGTTCTAAATCTACTTCTTTTGAAATTTCACATAATTTTGGATTTCCGACTTCAAGTATATCTAATACTCTTTTCATAAAATCCCCTCCTTAAATAAATTTATTTTTAGAAAATAAAACTTTATACTTGATATTATACTATTATGTATACTATTTTTCAATAATTGCTACTCTATTTTATTTTTTTACTTGAATTAATCTCATTAACTGTATTAATAGCAGAAATTTCATCGAAAAAAACAACTTTATAATTTTTAAATTCTCCTATTGCTACATATAACTTTTTAATATTTTGCTTTTTTGAACTATATTTATATATTGTACATTCAATTTCTGTATCAGGAATATCATACATTACTTTTTGTGGACTACATACTAGATTAATTTTTCCAATTTCTTCTTTCTCGTGCATAATTAAATCTATTCCTAAATACCAACAATGATTGTCTAAAGTCCAAAATTCTTCGCCTGCTTTTTTCCATCTAAATTCCATATTTTTTCCTTTCTTTCAAATAACACATACAATATTTGAACTATTATATCACAATTTTAGACAAAAAAAAATCAACCATTTCTGATTGACCTTTCTCTATTCAATAAAATGAATAAACATATATAGTTGGTGCCAACGACGTAGATATCTACAACTCGTTGACTCTCTTGACGATTGATATAAAAATCAACCTATTTTATTTATATAAATAATATCAAATTATTTTAAATTTTTCAAGCTGTTTTTTGAATTTTTATCAATATTAATAAGCTACTAATCGAGTAGAGAATAAATAATTATTTTATTTATTCCCTCTCACACCACCGTACGTGCCGTTCGGCAATGGGCGGTTCAATTTATAAGTTTAATTTCAAGCTAAATAATAATCTAGGGCAAAGACTAATCCTCTGCGTCCTAGTTTCTTATTTGGATTTTGTAATCCTTCTTTAGTTATTGCATTTTGTAATATTTTGGAATGTGATATAAACATATAGCCTTTCCTACAATATGCTAAACCTCTTGCTTCATCAATAGAATATCCACATTTCATAAGATTTTTAATTTGTGTTTTTGGCTTCTTCCATTGCTTCCATATTATCATTCTAATTCTAGCACGTAGATGTTCATCTGTTTTTATTAGAAACTTTTTCATCTTTGATATTCTAAAATAGTTTACCCAACCTCTGATAGCCCAATTTAATTCTTCAAACCTCTTGTCTAGTGATTTACTTTTGCTTCGGTTTGTTAGTCTTTTGAGTGTCCTTTGAAATTTCTTTTTGCTATCTTTATGAGGTGTACATTCCCATTTCTTCATTTT
>CANRLG010000007.1 GCA_947631415.1 uncultured Clostridia bacterium | reverse complement strand
TGCTTAGTTAGGTTAAAAGTGTACCTTATTTAATATTTCATAAATGGCTTCATACATTCATTATTACATTTATTTTCTGAAAATGACTTGCATTTTGGCTCTTTTTCTACCATACAATGACACATCATATTCTTTTCTTCTTTTTTCCACATATTGTTGCAATCATTATTTGGATTACACATATTATTCACTTTTTTTCATCACCCATAATATTATATGATGCAACTCTCTTTTTTGATATTATATATTTCTCTTTATACTCCTTCTTAGCATTTTTTTCTGTTCTGTTTCATCTAATACTGCAAGTTTTGCTACTCGTAAAATATCATCATGATTTATCTCATACCAATTTATTACATAATCACAATCAAAACAGATTTCTCTTACTAATTCTCTTATAGTTCTTCCATTTCCCTCACGAAATGGATGTAGAACATTTAACTCTGTCATTATATATGATATTTGTTCGACAAATTTAGTAAAAGACATTTTCTTCATTTCTTCAATATTTATATTACTAAATATTCGTTTTATATTTTCTTCAATATACTCAAATTCAGAAAATCTAAAATTTTCTTTTGTAATATTTTCTGACCTATATTCTCCTGCAAATTCATATACTTCTCCAAATAGGTATTTATTAATAAATTTTAAACGTTCTGGTGTATAACCTTTTGGAAGTTTAGCAGAGTTTATAGTTGCAATTTTAAATGCAACTATCCTTGTTTCATATTCTTTAAGTAGTTCTTCATCCTTTATTCCAAGTCTATTTTTTAATATATCTGTTCCTTTATATGTATATTTTGAATTAATAGCATCATACATTTCTCTTATCCATTTTAGACATTATATCTTTCTTTATAATATCTACCCCTTCTTGTTCAGATATTTCATTATTCAAATATTGATTTATTAGTGCTTCATCTTGTGCACCAATATAGTTCCCTTCAACTGCCATTGTAGTTTTAATATTACTAATTATTTTATAATTTTCATCTAAATTCATACTACACCTCAAAAAAAATAAAGTATCTTAAAAACTAAGATACTTTATATATACCATAAACACTATAATTTAGCAATAGTGTCTTCCATTCTAGAAATTGTTCTTCCTCTACCTAAAAGTTGCATTATTTCATAAATATCTGGTGTGTTTTTCTTATTTGTTACTGCTACTCTTATGATAGAAGAAAAATCTGCTATGCTTCCAACAAAATTCTCTGGATTTGCTTTATATTCTTTCATATTTACACAGAAACCTAAGTTTTGTGCAACTTCTTTCATACGTGCAAACCATTCATCTTTTGTATCATTTTCGTTATATTCTTTTGAATATTTATCTAAAACATTTTTCATAACTTCTGGTGTTAATGTTGCTTTGTCTTCTGTTAAAGTAGAAATTATGCGATTTGTTTCTAATTCTTTTGCATAGATATCATCAAAGAAATATCTAAATGTTTCTTCTACATCTTCCCATTTATATATATCTTTTCTTATCTTTGTTGCATTATCTCTTTCAATTCCAAATACCTTTTTAGAATACTCTAAATCTCTATTTAAAATGTCATAGAAATCTTTACTATATTCCTTTGACCAAGTAAGTACTCTATCTAGTAATTCTTGGGAATTTAATTTAGCTACTTCTTCTTTACACAAATCATTTAGTTTAGGAATATCTAGCAAAGAACCTGCTGAACTCATTTTATTCATTTTAAATTCAAAATCTTTATATGTTTTATCTTTATTTTTAGATTTCCACATCTCATAGTCTGAATTTAAAATAGTCATTAAATATTCATTTACACCTTCTGCAGGATATCCAGATTTTATAAAATAAGCTACAGCAGCTATTTTATCTTTTCTTTTACTTAATTTACGTTTACTATCTCCATCTTTAATTAATATTGATGGTGTATGAACGTAATGTGGTGCTTCAAAGCCCATTGCTTCAAATAATTGAATATGTTTTGGAACTGAAGGTAACCATTCTTCTCCTCTTATTACGTGTGTTGTGTGCATAAAATGGTCATCACATACATGTGCAAAATGATAAGTTGGAAGTCCATCAGATTTAATTAAAACTACATCTTCATCATTTTCTGCCATTTCAATTTTTCCTCTAGCCTCATCCATAAAAGTTATCTTATTTAGATGAGAACCATTAGATCTAAATCTTAAAATGAATTTTTCACCATTTTTAACTCTTTCTATAGCTTCATCTATAGAACGATTTCTACATTTTGCATATACACCATAATACCCTGGTACTATTTTATTTGCAACTTGTGCATCATGTGTTTTTTGTAACATTTCTGGAGTACAGAAACAAGGATATGCTCTACCTATTTCAACTAAATGCTTAGCACATACTCTATAAATTTCTTTTCTTTGACTTTGAGTATATGGTCCATAATATCCTTTTTCCTTGTCTTTTCCAATAACACCTTCCTCTGGCATTAAATTGAAGTATTCAAGTCCTTTCATTATTTCTTCAACGGCACCTTCTACTTCTCTTTTTTGGTCAGTGTCCTCTATTCTTACATAAAAAACACCTTCACTTTGATTAGCTAGTTTTTTATCTACCATTGCTTGATACAATGTACCAGTGTGTGCCATTCCAGTTGGAGATGGTGCAATTCTTGTTACCATAGCTCCTTGTTTAAGTTCATTTCTTTCAGGATATTTAATTTCTAAATCATCTACTGTTTCATCCACATCTGGAAATATTAAATATGCTAATTCATAACATTTTCTCTCGTAATCTTTATCCATTTCCATTTTAAATTCCCCTTTTTTTATTCAAATTTTCTATCCATGTCCACATCCATTAAAATTGGAAGTATCATAGGTTGTCTCTTAGTTTTTGAGAATATATATTTAATTAAAGATTCTCTAAGTTTTCCTTTAATTATAGACCACTCTCGTATTCCTGCTTCTTCGCATTTATCTAGTTCTCTTTTTGCTACATCTTTTATTTCATCTATTAAAGTTTCATTTTCTCTAACATATACAAAACCACGTGTAACAATATCTGGACCAGAAACTACTCTTGCAGTTCTTCTATCTAATGAGATAACAACTATAATCATACCATTTTCAGATAGTAGTTGTCTATCCCTAAGAACGATATTTCCTACATCTCCTACACCAAGTCCATCAACAAGTACAATTCCTGATGTTACTTGAGTAGTTAATTTAGCATTATCTTGGTCAACTTCAAGAATTCTACCATTTTCCATAATAAATACATTTTCCTTATCCACACCAGTTTCAACTGCAATTTGTCCATGTTTCTTTAAAAATCTATATTCACCATGTATTGGTACAAAGAATTTTGGTCTAACTAAACTTAACATTAACTTTAATTCTTCTTGACAAGCATGTCCTGAAACGTGTACATCTGCTATTTGACTATAAATAACTTCTGCACCAAGTTTTTCTAATTCATCTATTACCTTACCTATAGATTTTTCATTTCCAGGTATTGGTGAAGATGAAAAGATTATCATATCATCTGGTGTAATTTGAACTTTTTTATGTTCGCCCACACTCATTCTAGAAAGTGCTGCCATTGGTTCACCTTGAGAACCTGTTGTAATAATTACAAGTTGCTCAGGATTATAATTTCCTATCTTATCTATATCTATTAAAGTTCCCTCAGGAGCATTTAAATATCCAAGTTCTTGTGCAACACTAATTACATTTAACATACTGCGTCCTACAACTGCAACTTTTCTGTTAAACTTTACTGCTGAGTTAATAATCTGTTGCATTCTATGAACATTTGATGCAAAAGTTGCAACTATTATTCTTTTAGTGCAATTAGTAAATAATCTGTCTAACTCTTTACCAACACTTTTCTCAGACATTGTATGTCCTGGTCTTAATACATTAGTACTTTCAGAAAGTAATAATGTTACTCCTTTAACTCCAATTTCTGCTATTCTTTGCAAGTCTATATTACCACCATCAATTGGAGTATAGTCTACTTTAAAGTCTCCTGTGTGAAATACAGTTCCAGCAGGAGTAGTTATAGCAATAGCCATAGAATCTGCTATTGAGTGAGTTACTCTAACAAATTCAACTTTAAAGAACTTTCCAAATTTATATATTTGTCTTGGTTCTATTGTAACTAATTTTGTTTGTTTTTCTAAGTTATGTTCATTTAATTTTACTTGAATAAGTCCTAAAGCAAGTTTACTACCATATACTGGTACATTAATCTTCTTTAGAAAATATGGTACAGCACCAATATGGTCCTCGTGACCATGAGTAATTAAAAGTGCTTTAATTTTATCTTTATTTTTCTCTAAATAACTAAAATCTGGTATAACTAAATCTACACCAAGCATTTCATCTTCTGGGAAAGATAAACCACAATCTACAACTATAATCTCATTCTCATATTCAAATGCAGTTATATTCTTTCCTATTTCGTTCATTCCACCTAGTGGAATAACTTTTAACTTTGGCTTTGCAAAAATGCTTTCTTTTGCCTTTTTTGTTTGTCTAGTTGTCTTTCTTACAACATTCTCTACATTAACATTTTCTAATTCTACTTTTTTATTATTTTTCTCTTTTGTATCTTTTTTTACTCTTTTAGTAACTTGTTTACTTGTATTCTTTACACTACTAGAATTTCTTCTGGTAGGATTTTCGCTTTTGTTCATTTCTTCCTTCATTAAATCTCTCCTTTTCTTAAAATATACACTTTTCAATCTACAAACATAACTTTTTTACCCGTACAAATCTATATTTAATAGCTAAATTGCTATAATTAATTATTTTAGAAAATATATATCACGTAATAAGACATTGTTATTATACCACAATACTATTTCAAAGTCAAATTATGTAATTTATTTCAAGTTAATGTGTTGCTATTTACATAATTATATAATTATATATTGATAAATGTTCTATAATTAAATTCATAATAATAGTCTTATTGTAAATTTATTCTCTTAATGATAAAATTTATTTATATTTAGAGGTGAAATAATGGAATATAAAAAAGAAAAAATAATTTTCAATATCGTAGTATCTGTACTCATAATAATTTTATGCTTTATGATAACTCCATTTACTTTTCAAAATGACACATACTACACAATAAAAATTGGAGAAACAATATCTAATCAAGGTATTGATATGATAGATAACTACTCATTTCATGATAACTTAAGCTATACCTATCCTCATTGGCTTTTTGATTATATAACATATAAAGTATATCAGATGGGTGGATACTTAGGTGTTTATCTTATGACTTGTGTTTTCTGCTCCATTTTAGGACTATCATTGTATTTTTTAAATTATAAAATGAGTAATAATAATCTAATATCCATGCTTATAACAGTATTCTCAATGTTTTTAATATATGCTTATATAACTGCTAGAGCTCAAATTGTTACTTTTACATTATTTATTTTTGAAGTTTACTTCATAGAAAGATTTTTAAAAAATAAAAAAATATCTAATGTAATAGCTCTTTTTATAATCAGTGTTTTAATTGCAAATGTACATATTGCTGTTTGGCCATTTTTCTTTATTTTATTTTTACCACATCTTGTAGCACAATTAATAGCCTTTCTAGGAGATATTTCTGTACACAAAAATTTAGAATTAGATAGTTACAAAAAAGAACTAGTAGAGCTTGAAAAAGAAAATACACAGACTGAAAAAATTAAAAATTATAAAGAAAAAATTGCAGAACTTGAAGAAAAGCAAAAAAATAATATTAAAAATAGAGAAGAAAAATTAAAAAATCCATATAAAATAATTATAACTAGAAATAAAAATGTTAAGTGGTTATGCCTAATTATGATTATCTGTTTCTTTAGTGCATTTATTTCCCCACTTGGCGGAAAAACTACTTTAACCTATTTATTAAAAACTATGACTGGTAATACAACTCACTATATTAGTGAACATCAACCATCAGTTTTAATAAATAATGTTCCTTTACTAGTAGTCTTCATACTAAGTATATTACTATTAACCTTTAAAAATAGCAAAATACAATTAAAAGATTTATTTTTATTAGCTGGACTATTAGTATTGTCTTTTATTAGTGTTAGACAAACTTCTATGCTAATTATTTTGTGTTCTTACATATTCACTAATTTAATTGGCAACTCAGTAAATGCAAATAGTAAAAAGATTAATGAAATAACTTATACTCTAATTAAGCACCCTATTTCCCTTTTATACATATCTATATTTGTTACAGGAATAGGTGCTTCTGTACTAGGTCATAATTTACCACCAAAATTTGTAGATGAAACTGAGTATCCTGTAGAGGCAACAAAATATATAAAAGAAAATTTGGATGTAAAAAATGTTAGATTATTTAATGAATATAAAGTAGGAAGCTACCTCTTATTTAATGATATTCCTGTATTTATAGATTCTAGAGCAGATTTATATACACCAGAATTTAATAAAGAATGTACTGTATTTGATGATTACACTGATGCTGAAAGTGGTAAAGTATATTTTGAAGATATATTTGAAAAATATAATATAACTCATATAATTCTAAATAAAAGTAATGCTCTTTATACTTACGTAAATGGAGCAAATAATGGAAGATATAATTTATTATATTCAGATGACAATTTTGCTGTATTTGAACGACTTTCTAGGAGCAATGCTGTTCCATCATAGATAATAGAACCGTATGGAAACATACGGTTTTATTATACCAAAAGACTTTTTTTATTTTTATGTAAATTGTATATCTTTGTTTATATTGATTTTATTAAGTTATTATGATATAATATTTGTGTAATATGTATATTATATACACAAAAACAAATGGAGGTGTGAATATGAAAAAAAATTACACAAAGTTAACAAATGAAGATTTGAGAAATATTGCAAAAAGATATGCATCAACAGAAGATACTTTATCTATGATTGCTCTTGATTATAATTGCTCAACATCTAAAATTTCTAATGCAATAAAAAAAAGTATATTACTTGGTATTACTGACTTAAAAATGGCAGGAAAAATCAAAATAAAAGCAGATTTTAATGCAAATGTTAAGATACTTGAAAAGCGGTTATTCAAATAAATCTAAAAAGATTATTAATTCTTATGATGAAATAATTAATTTAGCTAAAAAAAGAGATTACCTAAAATCTGAAGAATCAGACTTATTAAAAGAAATTAGAAATCTTAAGCTAAGATTAGATTCATATAGTGAAATTTTTTCTGATGCAGATGAATTTGAAGTATCTTATGACTATTTACTAAATGAGCTAGATGATAGAAATTTACGTCTAGAATATCTAAAAGAAGAAATAACTAAAATTGAAAATAGAATATAATAACTAAAATGAAAAAGAATGAGATTTCTCATTCTTTTTATTTTGTTTATAATATATTATCAAACATAGATTCATCAAATTCTATATCCGTGTAACTATTATTACAATTACTGGCTTCAATTTGACAAATTTTATTTTCTAAATACTTATCTAAATCTATACATTTTCCACAATAATACAAAGTACCTTTTTGATAATCTTTTTGTGAGTTATATTCTGGATAACTATTGCATAATTCCAGTTTCTGTTCTAACTTTAATTTTCCTGCATTTAAAACGCCTTTATGTTTTAAAAAATATGTAGTATTTAATAACTGTAATAACCTAGATTTATATTTTAAAAATGAAATAATTTTTTCGTTGTGAATAGAAAAACATTTACCATGCCAAAATACTTTCTCCTCTTTATTTATGCTGTTGAAATAATCAAAAAAATATTGAGAAAAAACAGATATTATTTCAGTACTAAAAGTATTATTATCCGAATTTAAATCATTAACAAGTTGCATTGGTTGCTCAAAAATAAAACTAATTTCATCTGCCCCAAATATTGCTAAACAATTATACCTTTCTGAAAAATATCTAGCAGTTTGCTCTAATGTATATCTAAAGCCACCTTTGTACATTTCTATAATATTTTTTTCTTTATTTTTAGTTGTATCCTTAGCATCAAGATTTATTACTAATGGCTCTTTAGAACTAATTTGCATACTATATTTTTTCCTTATTTGCAAAAAATAATTATTCCACATAAGACTATCTCCTAAATGGTATGTAATATACTAATTTAATCATTAGTTCTATAAGATATTTTTGGATAAAATCCATTCTACAAATATTACATACCTATTCCATTTTATCAAAAATAGATTTTTTAATCAAGATATTATTAATGTAAAAAAGAACCCAATTTGTCAAACTTATTTGTCTAACAATTTGGGTTCAATTAAAATTATCTTTTATATTTATTTAATGTTGAAAAATACTTTTTCTTGATTATATTGAGCAGCAGAACCTAGTTCTTCTTCAATTCTCATTAATTGGTTATATTTACATACTCTATCTGTTCTTGATGGAGCACCAGTTTTAATTTGTCCAGCATTCATAGCTACAACAAGGTCAGCTATTGTAGTATCTTCTGTTTCACCAGATCTATGTGATACAACTGCTGTATAACCAGCTCTATTTGCCATTTTTATAGCATCAAGAGTTTCTGTAATAGTTCCAATTTGGTTAAGTTTAATAAGGATTGAATTTGCAACTCCAAGTTTAATTCCTTTTGCAAGTCTTTCTGTATTAGTTACAAATAAGTCATCACCTACAAGTTGAACTTTTGAACCAAGTCTATCAGTAAGTAATTTCCATCCATCCCAATCTTCTTCTGCTAAAGCATCTTCTAGTGAAATAAGTGGATATTTTTCTACCATTTCTTCCCAGAATGCTACCATTTCTTCAGCAGTATATAATTTATCTGTTTTCCAGAAGTAATAACTTCCTTCTTTACCTATTTTCTTAGCTTCATCATACATTTCTGTAGCAGCAGCATCAATAGCTAGTTTGAAGTCTACACCTGGTTTATATCCTGCTTTTTCTATAGCTTCAACAATAAATTTGAATGCTTCTTCATCTGAACTTAAGTTTGGAGCAAATCCACCTTCATCACCTACTGATGTAGCAAGTCCTGCAGCTTTTAATACAGATTTTAAATTGTGGAATACTTCAGCACACATTCTTAGTGCCTCTTTAAAGTTTGGAGCTCCAACTGGCATAATCATAAATTCTTGAATATTTACAGTATTATCTGCATGTTTACCACCATTAAGAATGTTCATCATTGGAACTGGTAGTTCTTTAGCATTAACTCCACCTAAATAATTGTATAGGCTAACACCTAAAGCTTCAGCAGCAGCTCTTGCAACAGCTATAGATACACCAAGTATTGCATTTGCACCTAATTTTCCTTTATTTGGAGTACCATCTAAAGCAATCATAGCTTCATCTATCTCAACTTGGTCTAGAGCATTCATTCCCTCAATTTCAGGAGCTATAATGTCATTAACATTATCTACTGCTTTTTGAGTTCCTTTTCCTAAATATCTAGATTTATCTCCATCTCTTAATTCAACTGCTTCAAAAGCACCTGTTGATGCTCCAGATGGAACTGCAGCTCTACCAACAAATCCTCCATCTACTACAACTTCAACTTCAACTGTTGGATTTCCTCTTGAATCTAATATTTCTCTTGCGTAAACTGTTTCAATTTGTAAGTATTGTTTCATTGTAAATTCCTCCTTAATACTTTAATTGTTTTTTATATTGATAGACTTTTTCATACTGTCTATTCTACCTTTATTAATATCTGAAAGTTTATCTTTAGCTTTTTCATTTCTTTTAGACTCACTTTCTCTTTTTCTAGCTAAATCTTTTAATTTAGCCTCATCTTGTTCTAATAATTCCTGATGTCTTTTATCCAAGTCTTTTTGAGCATCATCTAATTTTTCTTGACGAATAAATTCTTCTTCATCTAAATCTTCTGAATATAATTTTTCTTCATCTATAAATTTAGCTTTTTCTTTTAAATATATTTCATCATTTTGAGTTATTTCATCATTAATTTCTTCTTCCTGTTCATCAAATTTAGTTTCAATACCTTTTTCTTTTTTGTATTGAGAAACTATATTTTTGTCTATAAGCTTAATAATTGCTCTAAACTCTTGTGCAGGAAAAGACCTATCAGCTTTCTCAAAAATCTTACTATATTTATCATATAACTTACTTGCAGATTTTATATATATTCTAGAAAATCTATCTGGAGTTATCTTATCATTATATAATTCATCTTCTAAGTCCTTTTGAAGTTCAATCAAAGAATGATTAAATTTTGCAACATTTATCCTAAAATATACATCTTTTCTTCTTCTTTCTTTTCTTTCTCTCTCTTTTTCTCTTTTAGCTTCTTTCTTTTTATTTGCCTCGATTATAGTTTCGTACTCTTCCTCAGATATTAGCGCATAAGGAACGATTTTAGAACAAACAGGGCAACGAAAATATCCTGGAAGTTCCTTTAGGAAATAATCATTTATTTTTATTTTTCTGCCTTTATAGTCCTCTAAAGGTTTATCTACATTATATACAAATCCACAATTAGTACAAAGATAAATAAGTGGTTTTTGTTCATCTTCGATTTCTTCTTCATCTTGCGAATCTATAACTTTCTGTGTATATACTTCACAATCATATAGATCTTCTTCTTCAAATTCCATATTGCCCTCCTTTTTTTAATATCATATTATTCTTTAATTTCTACTAAAGATACACCAGTCATTTCTTCTGGTATGTCTTCACCCATCATAGTAAGCAATGTTGGTGCTAAATCACAAAGTCTACCAGAATTTAATGTTTTAATTCTGTTTGATACTACTATTAATGGTACATCATAAGTTGAATGAGATGTTATTGGTTCACCTGTTTTTAAATCTACCATTAATTCACAGTTGCCATGGTCAGCAGTTATTAATGCTTCTCCACCAACTTCTTCAATCTTTGAAATTACTCTGCCAACACATTTATCTAGTGCTTCAACAGCTGCTATTGTTTTTTCTAAGTTACCAGTATGACCTACCATATCTCCATTTGCATAGTTCATTATAATAACATCATACTCTTTATCTTCTATAGCTTTAACTACATTGTCTGTTACTTCGTATGCACTCATCTCTGGTTGTAAATCATAAGTTGCAACCTTAGGTGAATTTACTAGTATTCTAGATTCTCCCTCATAAGGTTCTTCTTTACCACCGTTAAAGAAAAATGTAACGTGTGCATATTTTTCAGTTTCAGCAGTTCTAAGTTGTGTATATCCTTTTTTAGAGATATACTCTCCAAAAGTATTTACTAATACTTGTGGTTTATATGCTACTTGTACTGTTTTAATTGTTTCATCATATTGTGTCATTGTAACAAAAGTTAAGTTTTTAATCTCTTTTGTTTCGAAAGCATCAAATCCTTCAAGTTTAAATGCTTTTGTAAGCTCTCTTGCTCTATCTGGTCTAAAATTATAATATATGATACTATCGTTATCTGATACAGTTGTTAAAGGCTTGTCCTCTGAATCAGTAATAACTACTGGCTTTACAAATTCATCAAATTCTTGTGCTTCATAAGAAGTTTCAATAGCTTTTTGAGCAATTTTAAATTCTTGTCCTTTTCCATAAGCCATAGCATCATAAGCTAATTTAATTCTTTCCCATCTATTATCTCTGTCCATTGCGTAATATCTTCCAGATAATGTAGCTATCTTTCCAACACCTAACTCTTTCATCTTATCTTCTAATTGTCTTATATAATCTGCAGCAGATGTAGGTGGTGTATCTCTACCATCTAGTATTGCATGGACATATACATTTTTAATTTCTTCTCTTTTTGCCATTTCAAGTAGTCCAAATAAATGATTTATATGTGAATGAACTCCACCATCAGATAAAAGACCTACTAAATGTAAATTAGAATTGTTTTGCTTTACTTTTTGCATAGCATCAAGAAGTACTTCGTTTGAATAAAACTTTCCATCTTCTATTTCTTTTGTTATTCTAGTTAATTCTTGATATACAATTCTTCCTGCACCAATATTTGTATGACCTACTTCTGAATTTCCCATTTGACCTTCAGGAAGTCCTACTGCCATACCACTTGTTTTAATATGAGTGTTAGGATATTTGATAGTTAACCTATCTAAATTTGGTGTATTTGCAAGTTTAAATGCATTGCCTTTTTCTTCATCGTTAAGGCCTACACCATCCATAATCATTAATAAATATTGTTTACCTTTCATTATCCAAAACCTTCACTTTCTTGCTTTTAAGCACAACAAATTATATCACTTTTATTAATAATTTACAATAGCTGTAAAGTCATTAGTTAAGCTTGCACCACCTACTAAAGCCCCATCTATATCAGACATATTTAATATTTCATTTGCATTTGATGGTTTAACACTTCCACCATATTGAATTCTAACCTTAGATGCTGTATCTTCGTCATACATTTTTGATACTACATTTCTTATATATTTACACATTTCATTTGCTTGTTCTGCTGTTGCAGTCTTACCTGTTCCAATTGCCCAAATTGGTTCATAGGCAATTACAACTTTTGATGCTATAATATCTTTTTCTATTCCTTCTAAAGAACCTCTTACTTCTTTCTCTACAACTTCAAAATATGTGTTATTTTCTCTTTGTTCTAAAGATTCTCCAACACAAATAATTGGATATATATCTTTTTCTAATAATTTTTTAGCTTTTTTATTTACTATTTCATCTGTTTCTTTGAAATATTCTCTTCTTTCACTATGTCCAACTATACAATATCTTACTCCTACTGAAGCAAGCATATCTACTGAAGTTTCACCTGTATAAGCACCTTTATCTTCAAAATATACATTTTGTGCTCCTAACATAATATTTGTTCCATCTAATGCTTCGCTAACTCTATCTAATGATACAAAGTTTGGGCAAATAACTACATCTACTTCAGATGTATTAATACTATCTTTGATTGAATAAACAAAGTCTTCTGCTTGATTTACAGAATAGTTCATTTTCCAATTTCCAGCTATTATTTTCTTTCTCATATTGCTCACTCCTATTCATCTTTATCTTCTAGTGATTCTATTCCAGGTAATTTTTTACCTTCCATAAACTCAAGAGAGGCTCCACCACCTGTAGATACGTGACTCATTTTTTCTTCAAGTCCAGCTTTTTCTACTGCAGCGGCACTATCTCCTCCACCAATTATTGTAAATGCATCACTATTTGCCATTGCTTCAGCTACACTATTTGTTCCTGTTGCAAATTTATTTATTTCACTATATCCTACTGGTCCATTCCATACAACAGTTCCAGCTTTTGCTATTTCTTCTTTAAAGATTTTAATTGTTTCTGGTCCAATATCTAGTCCAATGTAATCATCTGGTATTTGTCCAGGTTCACAAACTAGAGTATTTGCATTTTCATTCATATCATCTGCAGCAAGTGTATCTACTGGTAGAATTAAATTTACGTTCTTTTCTTCTGCTTTTTGCATAATTTCCTTTGCAATATCTATTTTATCTTCTTCAACTAAAGATTTACCAGTTTTTCCACCTCTTGCTCTTTCAAATGTAAACATCATTGCACCACCAATTAGTAATGTGTCTACTTTATCTAATAATTGAGTTAATACTCCTATTTTACTAGATACTTTTGCTCCACCTACTATGGCAACTAATGGTCTTTTTGGGTTATTAATTCCACCATCAAGTGCTGCAATTTCTTTTTCAATTAGGAAACCTGCAACTGATGGTAAATAATGTGTAACCCCTTCTGTTGATGCATGAGCTCTATGAGCACTTCCAAAAGCATCATTTACAAATACTTCTCCTAAATCTGCTAGTTTTTTAGCAAATTCTGCATCATTTTTTTCTTCTTCTTCGTACATTCTTGTGTTTTCAAGAAGAACTACATCTCCATCTCTCATTCCCATAACATATTCTTTTGTTTCAGGAGCTACAATATCTTTTAGTAATTTTACATCTTGCTCTAATAACTCAGATAATCTTTTAGCAACTGGAGCTAAAGATTTATTTTGACCTGTTTTTCCAAGATGTGAACATAGTATTACTCTTGCACCTGCATTAACTAAATATTTTATAGTTTTTAGTGATTCAACAATTCTTTTATCACTTGTAATTTTTGTTTCATCTTGTTTATCTAAAGGAACATTAAAATCACATCTAACAAGTACTCTTTTTCCTGCTACTTGTATATCTCTTACTGTTTTTTTATTTAACATATACATTCTCTCCTTATATCAAATAATAAGCTAGTGAAAAAAGTTTCCCTCCTTCCTCCACTAGCTTTATTATATTTTAAATTTCAATATTAAAATATATTAGCCTAATTCTGCGAAATATTTTATTGTTCTTACCATTTGACTTGTATATGAATTTTCATTGTCATACCAAGCAACAACTTGAACTTGATATAATCCATCTTCAATTTTTGTTACCATTGTTTGAGTTGCATCAAATAATGAACCTTGTGTAATACCAATAATATCTGAAGATACTAATGGTTCTTCTGTATATCCAAATGATGCACTAGATTGTGCTTTCATTGCAGCATTAATTGAATCTACTGTAATATCTTCTCCTTTAACAACAGCAACTAAAATAGTTGTTGAACCTGTTGGAACTGGAACTCTTTGTGCTGAACCAATTAATTTTCCATTTAATTCTGGAATAACAAGACCTATAGCTTTTGCAGCTCCTGTTGAATTAGGAACAATATTTACTGCAGCAGCTCTTGCTCTTCTTAAATCACCTTTTCTGTGTGGTCCATCTAGTAACATTTGATCTCCTGTATAAGCATGAACTGTAGTCATTATTCCTGATTGAATTGGTGCATAATCATTTAATGCTTTAGCCATTGGAGCTAAGCAGTTTGTTGTACAAGATGCTGCTGAAATAATATTATCTTCTTTTGTTAATACATTTTCATTAACTCCAAATACAACTGTTGGTAAATCCTTACCAGCTGGTGCTGAAATAACAACTTTTTTAGCTCCTGCTTTAATATGAGCTGATGCTTTTTCTTTAGAAGTATAAAATCCTGTACATTCAAGTACAACATCTACACCTATTTCACCCCAAGGTAAATTTTCTGCATCTTTTTCTGCATAGATTTTGATTGTTTTTCCATCAACTGTAATGCTGCCTTCTCCAGCTACTACTGTGTCTACTTTTTCATATCTTTTTTGTGCAGAATCATACTTTAATAGATGAGCTAACATATCAGGACTTGTTAAATCGTTAATAGCAACGATTTCATATCCTTCTGCTCCAAACATTTGTCTAAATGCTAGACGTCCTATACGTCCAAAACCATTTATGGCTACTTTTACTGACATATAAATTCCTCCTTTAAAAATATAAAAACATATTTCATTTTTACAACCATTATTTTATATCACTAATATTTAATTTTCAAGAGTTTTTACTAAAAAAATATATTAAATTTTTAGCTATTTTTCGGGCTTTTTAAGGATTTTACATCTATCGATATTTTTTGTTAAAAAATGATTGATAATGAGAATTTTTTGTGATAAAATAATTAGTTTAACAACAAAAAAACACGAGTAAAATTTACTCATGCTTTTCAACTATATTTATTTTATTTTTCTTTAAAGCAATATCTATTTCATTAAATAAAGACTCTCTTCTTGAGTAATTAGATTTTTTAAGTTTTTCTATAAAATTACTAATTATTTTCTCTCCATCTTTTAGTTTTCCCATAGCTATAATATACATACTAGCTTTTCTATAACTTTTTCTATCATAAAATAAGTCCACTATTTCGTAAAATCTTTTAATAAGGTATGAAAGTATTTCATCAGAATATTCTTCTCTTAAATTAAATATGTTTGCAATTAATCTCATTTCATTTTTCTCATTCATTACTAACTGTAATAATTCTTCTTTTTTATTTAAATATAAATATACTTTTTCTTTTGCAATTACATCATCAACTTCATTTATAATTTTATCTATGTAAGATTTAAAGTACTTAGTTTCTTTTAAATAATTTAAGTAAATTTCATCTTTTGTGTATAAAAAACTATAATATACAAATTTTCCATATACTTTTTCATCATGTAGAACTTCATTAAAATTATAATATATACTTGCTAGATATTCATTTTTTAAATTATCTGCTTTACTTATAATCTTATTTGTTTCATTATATAACTTTTGGCACTCTTTATGATTTTCTATTACATAATTTATAAAATCATTATATTTGTAATACTCTATCAATAATTTGGCTTCTTCTTTTATACTATAGTCATTTAAAATGTATACCGTAATAAGAATATTTGAACACAAATAACTATCCTTTAATCTATATAGTACCCACATCAATTTTTCAGTATATTTTTTAACTTCCTCTTTTGAATTGTTTTCTTTATAAAATTTAGCAATCCATTTATAATCATCATAAACGCTAAGTTCAGGAATTAGAAGTACTTTATTTATTCTTTCTTTCATCTCCTCACTCTTATTAATTAACTCTTTTATGACATTTTTTTCTTTTTCACTTAATAATACTTCTTCAAAATTATTACTAGTATCTCTATACTTTCCTTTTAATTCATTAAAACGAATATTTATTTTTTCTAATATAACTTTTTTATTATTACCTTGCAAAATAAAATCATTATATTCTTCTTTTAAATATTTTTCAAAAGCATATTCTTCATCCTTTCCTAGTTCCTCTATTAATATTTCTTTTAGTTCTTTTTTAGATAATTTATTAACATACTTTTCTAAAATTTCATCAAAAAAAATCGGTTTAACATATTTATCATCCATTTCATAATCATCATCTTCGTAATCATCGTAAAAATCATAATCGTCTTCATCTTCATACTCATCATAATAATTCATTTCATATTTTCTTAAATCATCATCAGAAACAGTAAACAATAAAGCTATCATGTGTTTACATATTCTGCTACCATCAACATAAGGACATGTACAGGTTGACTTTTTTGGATGTCTTAAATTTATCTTTACGTGATAAAGTTGCGACCCTACAACATCTCCAGTATACTCATAATCTGATAATTTATTATAAGTTAAAACTCTTCCTTCATTATAATACTCATAACCTCTATATTTTATAATATAGCTTGATATACTTAAAAAACTCATTTTCCTACTCCTCTATTTCAATATAATTTTATATTACTTACAATATAAAAGCAAGAAAAGTATAAAAAAAGAAGAGTTTATATTTAAACTCTCCATATATAATTATTCAATAACCATATTTGCATTATATTTAGTTTCATCATTAAGTCTAGTATTTGCAGCTTTATTATCCCCATATTTTAGAATTTCTAATGGCTTTGTTATAACTCTGTATTTTTTAGTCTCAGTTTCAAGCTCAAATACACTAATGCTATTTTCAAGATTTTCTTCAAGATGTCTTAGTTCAGTTGTAAAATACATTTCTTCGTCTGGAACTATCATTCCAACTTTCTTTATAATTCTAAACATCTCGGCAATATGTTGTACATCTTCCCCAACAAATACAATTTGAGGTTTTTCTTCAAAACCTGCATCATTTTTTGCAAAATTTTCGTAAAAATCTGAATACAATTGTACTTTTTCTGCAAACATATTTTGCCATTCATCATTTCTTCTTACAACTTCAAAAACAAAGTTTATTTCTTCTTTTTTATCCCCTTTTAATGTTACCATTCCTCCAGTTGGTTTAAATTTAACATTAAACTTTTTAGAGTACAATAGCACATTTGGATTAGCTCTCTCAAAAGCAGCAACTTTTTGCATATATGCAATGATTACTTGATTTCCAGCAAGTTTCCTTTTAACTGCAAAAGCAGGTTTAGTATTTTCTGTTGGTTGCCAAGTAGTTGGTATATTTCTTTGCTTTAAAATGTATGTTGCAATCTTATCTATACAGTATGCTCTGTATGAACTCTTTCCTGTTTCACTTTGGAAAAAGTATCTTGCAATAACTTTAGACTTAGTTAAATCTTCTAACCATTTTGCAACTTTAGCTTGTCTTTTATCAGGCTCTATATCATTTAGTTTTCCTCTAAGTTCAAGAACCTGAGTAACTTGTCTAGAAGTAACATAACCAAATTCATTAACTACCTCAAGTGCCATAATATGTGATTCATTTATGTATCCCATATCCATTTTAAACACCACTTGATTAATTGATGCAAATCCTTCCTTTCCATCATAAACCTTCTTCTCATCTGCACGTACGGCAAATGGAGAAACTGCAGTTTTTACTTCTTGATCGTTTACCATTTTTCATCTCTCCTTAAATTTAATTTTGAAACTTATTGGTAACTAGTAAGTTTACTAGTGATAATATGTATATTAATTATATACATACCATCATAGTAATTATATACTATATGTAAACTTAATGCAATATTTAGTAGTAAACAAAATTGAATTTAGTATTATTTTTTACGGCAAAAAACTCCTAAAGTTCTAGATAATTAATGACTTGTAATTATCTATTTTAACTTTAAGAGTATATTATTTATCCTATTATTATAAGTTTAATTTTTTTACGTTCTAAGTTTATCTTCTTTATACTAACTAATACTTCTTGACCATATTCTATACCATTTACATGCTCAGCAATACCTGTAACATTTGGAGCAATTTCGACAAATACACCAGTTTTTATTCTGTTTCTTACTATTCCTTCTACTATGTCTCCTTCTTTAAATTTACTTACATTTTGCTCAAATGAGCCAAGAAGTTCTTTATATGACAATTCTATTCTTCCTGTATCTCTATCATACTTTTTAACTATAACTTCTATTCTTTGTCCTAATTTAAAAAAATCTGCTGAATTTACTAATACTGAATCAGATATATCTTGAAGTTTTAATATACCTGTTACTCCTCCACCAACATCAACAAAAGCTGCATAGTCCTTTAATCCTACAACTATACCTCTGAGTTTTACTCCTGGTTTTAAGTGCATATACATCCATTTTCTTACTTTTAACTCTAAGATTTTTTTGGACATTATTAATTCGATTTTATCACCATTTTCAATTATTTCTTTTATACAAACTGGTAAAACTTTTCCTTTTTTATTTACTATAAAACGTTCTTCTACTAGTCCATCATCACCAACAACACTAGAAACTTCTTCTCTTGGTATCATGGCATTTATATTTTTTCCAACTTTACCAATTAAATTAAGATTTTCATCAACATCTTCAACATACATATCTAGCACTTGTTGATTTAATTTAATTTCTCTTAAACTATTAACATCTAGCTTTACCTTCTTTTTTCTACCGTTTCCTGAATTCTTTCTTACATTACTTTTCTTTACTTTTTTTTCTTCCATAACAATCTCTAGCAAATTATTGCTATTAACCTCCTCTATTAACAATATAATTATATAATATACGCAAATATTATGCAATAAGTAATTTGTGTTAGAATAAAAATTTATGAAGACATATCTTTTTTTATAGATTTAAAAGATAATGTCTTCATTCTTGTAATATAGTATGTCTACTTACTAATAATTTATACTATAATTTATCAATAGAAAATTTATATGTTCCATATCCTTCCATAATCAATGTAATATAAAACTTGTCATTTTTATCATATAATGTTACAGTTTTTGTTGTTTCATCATCTCCATAACTCACATCAGCTGAACCATATGACATTAGAAATATATCTCGTTTGTTTTCTTCATAAAAACTATCTAATTGCTCTTTCGTTTTTATATTTGAATAATCGTAATCTATATAATCTATAGCATTTTGTCTATCATAAGATATTAAATTTCTAATATTGTTAAATAACATTTGATAATATTTTTCTGCTTTAGTACTAGATATTACATAAACATTATCTTTTCTATTTTCAATTTGATCATTAAAATCAAATTCATTAATTTGACCATTTTCTAGACTCTCAAAAAAATCTTCTTTAAAATAATCTTTTGGATAAATTTCAAATGTATTATTCACAGAATCTAGAACTACAGCCATGTCAAATTCCAAACTTTCGTAACTCTTCATATTTCTTATAAGACCTGATACATAATATAAATCAATTCCATTATTTTTTGTTACAATATATGCTTTATATATTTCAGCATATGCATCATATAATTCAGTGTCTTGTATTTCAATATTATTTTCTGTAATATTTTTTTCTTCGATATACTTTTTAGATAAGCAATTATATATAATTTCTTTACTATCTTCTAATTGATTAAAATATGCATTATAATATTTTTCTATACATGTCTTAAGTTCAACAATATTATTCATATTTGTAATTGGTAATATCTTATCTTCTTTATCTTTAAATACTTGTTCAACTTCATCTGGTATTACTTCAACCTCAATATCATCTTTTATTTCAGATGTATTTAATTTTAAATATGCAACAACAATTACCATGCAAATAAATATTATAGCCAACATTATAATTATTTTTTTTCTACTCATTCTTTTACCTCAAACTATAATAAATCATCTAAACATACAGAACCTGTAAATGTGTAAAAAACACCATTTTTAACATCTGTATCAATAACATCTACACCATGCCATGCATGACCACTTCCACAGTGACTAATAACAATACAATTATGACCTTGTGAATTTTTCCCTACCGCTTCTACAAAAAATGTATGTCCTGTTCCACCACTTCCCTCTGAGGCAACAGAATGAGGTCTAATAGCATGAAAATCTGTATTTAAAGGTAAATTATATGCACTTGCAAATCCTTCTGCTGTAGTTCTACCATCACCTAAACTAAATTTTATTTCTCCTTGATAACCCATTTCTGTTAAATATTGTGCTTGTCTACAATTTGACCACCATGTACACTGAAACATTCCTAAATTAAAATATTTTCCAACAGCTTTATGATCCTCGATAGTATGATCGTAATCAAAATATTCACCACCTACAATACCATTTTGAGATGGTTTAACTTTTTTTGCATATTCTTCTGTTTTTGCACTATACCATTTACAATTTGAATCTAATTTAAAGTCACCTCCATTAGATCCACCATGAAAAGCTCCAGAAAAAATATTGTCCTCATACCATAATTGTAACTCATTTACTTTATCTTGATTTATATTTCCACTAGAATCAACTAAGTCACCAACAGGCGTACTTCCACCTTCTGTGTAAAATTTTTGTAGTCTGTCATAATATCCTAAAGAGAATAAACACCATTCCGCAAATCTTCTAGACTTTAAAGAATATCCTGAGCCATGATCTGGTGTACTTAAATATTCTTTATATAAAATACTATCTTCGGTTGCTTTTGACTTTATTTCACTTGTTAAAGTAGGTTTATCTTTATATTGTTCATAAACAGATTCATATCTATCATCTGTTGATTCATTGTACATACTAGGATAATAATTTGCAAATCCAGATATATCTGGCCAATTATACATTCTAACAACCAATGCATGTTTTTGATAAGTCTTTAAATCTGGATATTTTTCTTCAACTTTTGAAAGTTGTTCATTCATAAATCTATCTTCTATCGCATCTACTAGTTCGCAAGGAATGTATGTTTCCCCAAAAACTATAGTAGTTCCAAGTTGTTCTTCAAGTTCTGCTTTCCATTGAGGGTTTACATTAATATCGACACCATGACCTACTGTTCCATTACTTGCAACTTTATAATACTTATTTTCTCCTTCTTCTTTAATTTTTGTAGATTCAGGATCAGTTTCAAAACCTATACCTTCCCAAGATCTTAAATATTCTTTTAAAAGATTAGAAGCACTTATATATGAACTATTGGTAGCCATAGACATATTAACACCTGAATATCCCAAGCTAGAGCCATACACAAAAGGTAAAGATCCATCAGTAGCATAACCTGTAGTATATGAATTAAAATTCATTTCTACTTCTCCCTCTGAATTAGCTTTAGTAATTAATGAATTCAATATGTTCTTTACTTGATTGTATGCAGGTTTTAATTTTTCACGAGATATTCCTTCTAAATTTGAATTGCTTGAACTTCTTAATAAATACTTTGAATATATTCCACTATTTGTATCCATTAAGTCTACAATACTCATTCCATACAACTTAAGAGATGTGTTTTCTTTTGCAAACGTATCAAAAATACTTTTTCCACTTGGAAATTTTTCATTAAATTTATCTTCTGCCATTAAAGATTTATCTGTTGGCATATTCGTATAAATTTCATCATTCTTAGTATTAAATTCTTTTGCAGTATCGTACGAATATTCTTTATTTTCTGTAGAACCTGCACTTAATTTATCTTTCCACTCTTTTTCATATACATATTCATTCCCTTGTTTTTGTATGTATGAATACTTTCTTTTGACATTGCTACTATCAGGTGGTAATGAATTTCCATCATCATCAGTTGGTTTTGTTTTTCCACCTTCGTTAACTTTTTTTTGTTCAACATCTTCAGACTTTTCATCTATTGTAATAGTATTAATTAATGTATTATTATCTGGATTATTTAAAGATTGAACATCTGCTTCACTATACTTAGTATAGTTAAAATTATTTTTAATTACTCTATCATATGTAAAAGCATCTGCAACATACCAATAAGTTTCTGAATTGTACTGTTCAGTATTATCTATCTTCTTTTCTTCAGTTGTTTCATGTCTAACAGTTTTGATAAATACAGGATCATCTTCACTTACATATTCTTCATATCCATTATCCCAAGTATTAACATAATAAGTGACTTCATATTCATTATAATCACAATCTTGATAAGAAGAATTAAGCTTTATACTTTGTAATACATATTTATTAACTGTAATTTTGCTTAAAGCTTCTTTTAAAATTTGATATACGAACTTTTCTGAAGTATTTGAACTTGTTGATGATACACCTCCACTTTGTGCAACCATACCACTTAAAAAGCCTAATGGTATATCTTGGGTCAAAATATACGGTGATGTTGTTTTTAGCAAAGTCTCACGTGTTTCTTCATCTATTCCTTTTGGTAAATGCAATTCTAGTTCTTCATTTAATTCAGTATCAATTGGTTGGTCATCAGATGAATGTGTATATTCTCTCCAACGTATTTTATTAAAATTATATTTTTCTGTTCTTTGTATATGCTGATAAAGTGATAATTCTTGATCAATTGTATACTTTTCTCCTGTTGAACTTCCAAATTTTTTCTTTCCTGAGCTAAGTAAATACTTATTTTGATTGCTTGTATCTTTTTGGAATTCTTCGTAAAGAGTATTCAAATCTGATGTGGTAAAACCAATTAGAGAATCATATTTTTCATATAGTTCTAAAGCAAATTGAGATGCTTTTGGTGATTGTTCTGTTATATTTAATTTTGATACGCCTTTACTTCTAGTAGTAACTGCTTTCTTAGAAGTGTTATCTCCAATTGAAAGTAAAATTACAATTATTAGCACTAATGATACAACAGCAATAGTAATAACTATTTTAGCAGTTAGAGGTAATCCATTCCACACTCGTTTTACAAATGAAGTCTTTTTCTTTTTTTTCTTTAAAAATCCTAAATTCATTCTCTCTTTTAAAGCTTCTAAAGGATGACGTAATGCATTAAGACCTCTGTAATCGTACTTAGATGAATTACCTACACTATTTTTATATCCATCCCATTTATCTACGTCCCAGCCATCCAAAAATCTATAATCATACTTAGATGGATCTCCTAAATTATTACCACTGTTATCTTCTTCATCTTCCATCATAAAGAATTATCACCTCCTTATTTTTACTTTATCTTCTTATATTTCAATACTATATGAAGTTCCATTTACATTTGCATTATTTATCTTAGCTCCTGTAATTGAAAGTTGGTCATTATATGGTAAAACATAAAAAGCTTCTACAGTTGTCATACTTCCAGGATTAAGTGTATATTTAGATTCATTACTATTAGCTGTTGAAGTCATATTTACAATTTTGCCTTCATCATAAATTAATTGTATTGAATCCAAATAAGAAAAATCATATACTACTGTTTTTTCAGAGTTGTTAGTTATTGTAAGTTTAAATTTTATACTATCGCTTGTTGATTCTATAATATTAAATGAATACTTAATATTGTCAACATCACCTTCTAATTCAAAGTTACTAACTGAATTTTCTAAATTGTAACTATCCATAAAACTAATTTTAAAATCATAAGGTTTATTTTCAGTAATAGTTATATATCTTGTTTCATTTCTCACATTATATGTTACTATTAAGTAATTTCTACTATCTTGTTCATATACATCAATATTTAAAATATTAAAGTTCATTGATATAAATGAATTATCTTTAAGAAATGTTTTTAGTTCTTCCTTTGATGCTATTCCTAGTTTTTCAACATATTTAGTATCAATTTTATTATACAATTCATCAAAGTTAGTAAGTTTCAAATTAGTATTTAAATATTGCATATAATAATTTTTGATTTCTTCTTCATAATTTAAGTCTGCATAAGTATTAATTACATTTTTACTTACTTTTGAAAATGTTGGTTTCCATATTATAATAATTGAAATTATTACCAAAACTATTATAATAGCAAATATAGGATATATAATAAAATGTAAATTCTTTTTTTCCATAATATCCCCCTATTCTAAGTACCAAATATAATATTTATTATAAGCTGTGTTAATTTGTATTCCTACAAAAAGTGTAATTTCTTCTTCGTTAGTTGTGCAACTGTACTTAACCATATAATTTCCATTTAAATCAACTACAATATTTTCTGGTAACAATTCACCATTTACTGTTTTAATTTTATCTGCTTTATTAACACATTCTTTATACAATTTTTCAAACTTATTTTTACTCAAATAATCGCTATATTCTTCATTTAAAATTGTGTCATAAATTTCTTTTATATTAATTTTCTTTCCGTTTTCATATTTATCACTTTTTTCTAAAAAATCTTTAGAAATTGATGAAAGAGTAACGTATAAATTATTATCTGTTAAATCATTCATGGTAATATATTCCATAGAACTATCATAGTTTTTATAATCGACCAACTTATTTCTATCTATTGAAAATAAATTTACTATTGTAAAAAGTATAATTACTACAATTGTTAGAAGAATTATTTTTTGCTTTGCTTCTAGTTCATCATAATATTTTTTAATTCCATTTTTAATTTTTGAAATGGTATTATTAATTTTCATAAAGATTCTCCTTTACTACTATAAATCATCTACATTCATTGTTCTCTTATTATTATTTAATCTATCATTTTTAGAATTTTTTTTCATTGTATCTGATATTTGTTTTCCAATATCTTTTGCATCATCACTTTTATTATTTGAATTACTTTTTGTATAATTAGAACTATCTTTTTTTAATTCTTCTATTTGTTTTGTAACTACATCTGATATATCTTCTTTCATCTTTTCAGTTAATTTATCTGTGTCAACTGAACCACCACTATTTTGTATTGTATTATTTACATTAGTAGTTTGAGTAATATTATTTGTAACGTTTCCAACTACATTTTTACCATTTTTTTCTTTCTTATCTGATGAATTACCACCATCTTTTCCAAATACTTTTTTAACTACACCTGTAATATCTTGTCCTATAGCCGCAGTTGCCTTTGCAGTATCTACCACAGTACCAGGTACTTCAGCTGCTACATTTATAACAGTTTCTGCTGCTTTATCTGCCACTCCTGCACCTGTTATTGCACCAGAAACAGCATTCTTATTAAATCCAGCACTTATTGTAGCTCCAGCTACTGCTCCATGAAGTGCAGCAACAGTTTCAGCAATTCCAGAAACAAATTCTTTTCCACCTTCAGCTCTTTTTTCAGATTTTTTCTCAAATTCTTGAGCATTTAATATATTATTTTGTTGATTTACAGCATTTGTTAGTTGTTGTATTGCAGATCCTAGCCCTAAATCTGATAATGTTCCATTTGCCCCACTATTTCCTCCTGATACAAGTCTACGATTTGAAGGTATTCTATTATTACTATTTCCAGTTCCACCTTCGCCTTCACTAGTTTGTCCTTCTGGAAGTTGTGTTTTATCTTCTTTTTCTCCATTTAATCCTTTTTTGTTATTATATTTAGCTGCCTTATTTCCAACCATAGTTCTTAATCCGTGAGCTATTTTTCTTGGATTATCTAATAATTTTCTTCCCATGTTCATAGCTAGCATTCCACCAGCAGTAAGGCTTCTTTGTCCTCCAGCAAGAGAAGTATCTGAAACACCAGAAGTAAGTCCAAATATATTTTTTACCAATAATTCCAATTTTGGAAGAGATAATAATGCAAAAATTGCTAAAAGTCCCACTGCATCAAGTGCTCCTTCTGTTCCTTTAGCATATGAAGATGATATTGCTTTAACAATTATAGACATAATTATAGCTAACAAAATAGCATGAAATGTTTGTACAAAAATTAAAGTGCCTAATTCTCTTAGCCATGAATTAATTATTCCACCTTTATTAGCTCCAAAAGTAGATTTTTTAAAGAAATCATATATTACAACAAACGGTGCTAATACAGCTAAAACAACTACCATAAATAACCTTTTTAAGTATGAAACAAAAAAGCTTATACTTTGGAAAACAAAAATTGTATATAATATTGCGGATACAACACTAACTTTAGTAGGTGACCATCCTCCATTTTCTTCATCTATTGTCCATGCAGATTGTTTAAAATATTCACCTAAATTAGATAATATCTCACCCTTTCCAGCACCTAAATTTAATTCTCCTTTAACTGCTTGTAATGCATATTTATATACTATAGTACAAAAATTATCTGGACCTAAACTTGACTCAAGTTCTCTAACTGTATTTTCATACACTTTAACACTATCATTTTGCAATCTTTCAATACTTTTTCTTTCACTTTGCTCCAATAATGAATATAATTCTGAATCACTCATTGAATTATAATCTGGTACTGTAATTCCTTGACTTGCAATATAATCTAACCAATAATCTGGATATGGATTTGTTTCTGATTCTCTAGCATTTACTCTATCAATTTCTTCATCAGTTGCTTCATATTCACCTATAAAATTATTTTGCACTTGCCACACCAATTCATCATGACTCATACCATCATATGTTTCCATAAATGTGTCGAATAATTCTTCACTAGTCTCTACTTCTCTTGATCTCATTGCTGTTTTTATTGCTTCAACTCCTTTTGCAATTAAGATTGCTTCTTGAGCTGAAACAGATAAATTTCCACTTACTTTACTAACCAAAGAGTCTATTCCAATAGCTACATTATTACCTGCCTTCCAAATATTTCCACCTATATCAAAAAAACCTGTTTTTTTATTTGAGGCTTGATCATTTCCTGACACAAGTGTCAAAGTATTTGCTTTAATTGTTGGATTACTAATTAATAAATATGTAATTTCTGCATTATCTCTTAATAATGATTCGTACTTCGAACCAATACTTTCTCCATTTTTTGTTGCCTTATCTATAAAATTATTTATAAGGTCTTCCCTAGATTCATTTAAACTTTTATTTATTGCATCAGATAATTCTTCACCTGACTCTTTAAGTGTATTACCTAATATCTTACTTCCAACTAAAACCAATTCCTCATTCATATAAAACATAAATGCAATAAAATAATGCATACCAAACAATAATACTAAAGATGTAGCCCATGTCATTATTGCTTCTTTATATTTAGCCTTTTCTGAACCAATAGATGATATAGCTAATCTTATTGCTAGTATAGCTATGATTATTCCCATAAATCCTAATGATATTGATAAACCAGTGAAATAAATATTTCTTATTATTACCCCTATTCCTATACTATCTTCACTTGTACTAAAAAAAGATGCTGGATCTGGATTAATAAAATTTACATCCAATAAAGGAACTGTGTTAAATATTACTTTATCAGCCCATGGGAATACTTTATCTCCAGTTAATACATTCATAATTCCTTCTGTTACAGATTGAAATATATTTCCAAGTGAAAAAATAAATTGTCCAACATAATCCAACACTAAATTATTAGCAATTGTGCTCTCTGTTATATCTATTGAATTTCTGTCTCCTCCATATTCATGATTTGTTGCACCAAATACTACATTTGTACAAATAACTAATATCATAAATAAACTAATTATTATTTTTTTGTTAACCTTCATATATTAAACCTCTCAATTTCAAAATATCCAATTATATTTTATCTTAAAATATGTACTTATCTTCCATATTTAAAATAAATAATTTATTTTGTCATTTTATTGTTATATTTTTTTAATTATGTATATACAAAAAAGAAAAAATTACCAATTTATTTAAATATCTCTTAACCTTTTTTATAATTGGGAAAACCAGTAGCAAAACTATTTGCTACTGGTTCAGTATATGATAAAAGCTCTATATATCTTCTAGCATTCTAAAATTATATATATTATGTATATCTTATTAAAAATATACTATGTTCTTTTTACCTTTTTTCTATTTACTATATACATCACTCCAATTGCAGACATAAATGTTATAACCACTATACCTGCTACATTTATATCTGATGTATCTACATTTATCATTTTTCCATCTAATACTATAAAATGTTGTTCATCTGGTGAATCTTCATCTATAGTAAATATAAATGTTTGGTCGTCATTTGGTGGTCTGTATCCTTCAGGTGGTGTTATTTCTTTTACATAGTATGTTCCAACTAAGTACCATCCACTTGTTGCACTATATGTTCCATCTGATTGTTTTTGAGTTGTTATTCTTTCTACTTCATCTGTACAAGCACTATCTCTATATAATCCATATACTGCACCTTCTAAATGTGCATCTCCTTGTGTTGTAGTTCCTGTTTCAATATCCTCTTTATATATTTTTATTTGCATTTTCTTAGCAACATCTTCAATACTATATGAATAATTCTTTTCTGAATTTATTGTTACACTAAAATTATCTACAATATTTCCATTGCTATTCAATTTAAATTTTCCAGCATATGCTACATCTGGTACAGTATCTTCTACTACATTGTAATTACCAAATGGTAAATTTTTAATTACACAATTACCTGAAGAATCAGTTACAGTTGAATAATATGTAGTATCTGGATTTTCAAGTTGTACTAAACTTGGAAAACTTGTTGCATTAACTCTAAATCTTGCACCAGATAAATCTTGAATATTAGTCGAATCTGTTGCCTCAATTGTTTTATCTATATTTACATCTTGAAGTATTAGTTCATACACATATGTTACTGTTGTTTCACTTTCTGTTATTGTACCTGTTGCATTTGAAGGTCTTTGATATAATCTATATCCTTCAAAATGTTCTTCACTTGTTGTGTATGTATCATTTACATATCCTGTTTGTGTTCTAGGTGAAGTTAAATCTTTACGACTATTTTTTGTAATATGTTTTACAGTTACTTTTCCTTCATCTCTTTCAGTAGTGACATTTACTACATGGTCTTTAACTATATCATTAAAATCTACTGTTGCACCATTTCTATAACTTTCCTCATAAACATCTTTTCCATCTACTTCAACTTTTGATACATGCCAACCAGGTGCTGGTGTAAAAGTAACACTTCTATCTTCTCCCTCTGGTATTCCTGTAATATTTGGTGTAATTGTACCATGATCTATTGAAGTATCAATCCTATATTTATTCTCTGTAACATCTGTTGTAACCTCATTTGTTTCTCTAGATGAATTATCTATACTAGTCCCATCTATCGTTACCTTTCCTTTATTTTTAAATCTATATCCATCACCATTTCTATAACCATCTAAATTTTCATTAATTTTAGCTGGAACTACAAATATATATGTATTTCCATAAAATTCTTCATTATTCAAATAACTAGATTTTGCATCTATTGTAACCTTGTTTCCACTTACATTAATATTAAATTTATTTGATACATCCTCATTATTTGTATCTAAAACTTTTATTCCTGCTTGTTGTATAGTTAAACAATCTGGTAAAGTATCTTCAAATTTAAATGTATTATAAAAATATTTACTTCCTTGTTGTGGTACATCCTGTGTTACTCTATATGTAATATTATCACCTTTTTTTGCACTTGTTTTGTCTACTCTTTTAGTTGGAGCAGGTTGTGAATATGGTCCAAAACCTGTTGCATCAAAATATCCCCAACCAAATATATTTGCGTAAGAACCTGTACCTCCATCTGGAACTTTTCTCATTCCTTCTTCTTGATCATATCTCCATTTACGTTTATCTAATAAATAGTCTAAATCATGAGCATCTTCATTTAAAAAAGGATAATTTGAATGGTCTAATTTAAATCCGTATAAAATTGAAAATTCGTGAACATTATTTATCTCAGCTCTTACCATACTTTCCAATCCATCATTAGATTCTGTAAACCCATTATCATAAAAAGCTCTTTCTTCTGTATTAGTATAATCACAATATTGTACTGTTGAATTTTTTAAAGCATAAAAATTATTAAATGAAGCTGATCCTCCTAATTTTATAATATAATATTGGTCTTGATCTATATCTCCAAACGATAGTCCCATATTAACAGTTAAAGGACTTCTATTTCCAGCTCCATCATTTGTAAATAATTCGTATTTAACTGTATATTCTCTACCACTAAAATACTGACCTATTATCCCTTTATTGACATCTCTACCTACTCCAATAAATGGTAACATATGTATTTTTTCATCAGCTGGAGCTTTTTGGTAATAATATGGTGTCCATGTATATGTACACTTTACATCAACTCTTTGCCCATCATACACTCCAGCATCATTTATCCAGCATCCAATTTTTCCAGATAAAGAATCATCTTCTGGGAGTATTACATCAACATAATATCTTCTACCTGGTTCATCTAATTTTATTCTTTTTGGCATTGCTCCACTTTCACACCAAAAATCTACTGAAGAATTTTTTCCCCATCTAAGGCAAAATGAATAATTTCCATCCATCAAATCTCCTTCATTTACCTTTTGTATATCACTATCTTCTGTTACTGGTGTCGCATGAACTCCAGTATTTCCTATCATATAAAATAAACTTATAATAATTGCTATAAAAAAAATAGTTTTCCTTTTCAAATCGATTTACCACCTTTCTTTAAATAAAAGATCAAATACAACTAATAACCTCCATAAAATATAAATAATTTTTTAATATAATAAGTACTTATTTTTGAACTTAATATTAATTTGTTCAATATTAATTTTATTCCTTATAAAAGTTCCTTTTCAACTTAATTAAATAATTTAGATTAAAAATTATTGCATTTTTTCTGTAACATTTCAGAAATATAAAAAAAAAAAAAAAAAAACTGTTACAATATTTTGTAAACCAGTTTACAAAATATTGTAACAGAAAAATAAGAAATCAATTTAACATTTTTAAGTTAGAAAATTTTTAGTTAATAAAAATTTAAACGCTATATTTCAATTCTAAATTTTACTTAAAATTATCACCTAATTAATTATATTAGTATAATTTAAAAATAATACAAAAAATTATATTTTTATTCTACGTTGTATTTTTATTTCAGAAAAATATCACTTTTTTTCAATTTTTTATTGACTTTTTCATAAAAAATAATAAAATAAAAAGTGTATAGATTATCAGAGCATCTATATATTTTTAATAATTTTATTCATAAAGAAAGAAAGCTTAACTTTACGTTGAGCTTTCTTTCTTTATACTATAATAATCCTATAAAAAGTACAGCTAAATATAGCTGTACCTTAATGTTGAACAATACTAAGAGTATTTTTATTAACTCGAAAATTAAATGGTTTTGACATGTCTTTACTTTGAAAGAAAAAAGCATTTTCTCCTATTGTCATATCTATTTCATAATATTCTTCTTTTTCTTCAAAATAGTAACAATATATTCCATTGTATCCCCTATATCCCCTGTTGCTAATTTCTTTGTTAATACTTTCTTTACTATAATTAATTTCTTTTTCATCCAACACTGCAAGTATCTCTTTTAACTCAGTTTCAGGATTTAATTTCTTAGCATGTTTTTTCGTTTCAAGACTATCATAATGTCTTTCTACTTTAGTTGGTATATCATTAAAAACAATATTATTTATACCAGTAAATCCAACAAAGTACGTTCCAATGCAAATTATTCCTGTTACTATTGCAAAAGTAATCCAATATTCTAAGTTTATTCCATCAATTATAGAAAATATAAAATTTAGAATACCTATAAATATTGTCTTACTCACAATGATGTTGAACGTAAAATTTAACAAAGAAATATTTTTTGGTGTAAACACTAATACTGCTATATCCAAAATAATTTGTACAATGCCACTATGTATTTCTCCATTTTTAATCTTACTTATTGTGTTTTTTAATCCTAAGATTAAATACACAAAAGCAAAAGTTATTAATTCATACGTTAATAGTAATCTAATCATATTACTACCTCCTCTTTTTTTATTAAAATATTTTAAAAATATTCTTATATGAATATTATATCATATGTTATTATATTATGTCAATCAATATTACTACTATGTATGATTATGAGTATATTAGTCATAAAAAGAAGGACTTATTTCTAAATCCTTCTTCTAATAATTCTAAGGTTTTGGGTTGTTTTTTTACCACAACTATTGACTTAGAACCGACCATATTAAATTGAAACTATTAATTCTACATTTCATATATATCAAATGTGAAACTAGAAAATACATTAAAGTTTATAACTATGTAATATCTACGATATTGATCATAAATCTTAAAAATGTTTTTGTTTTCTTCTGTAGAGATTGTATTCCCTCCATATATTAATGAAAATATTTTTCCCTTGTTATTATTAACAAAATTTACCAAATCATTTTTAGAACTATATCTAATTTTTCCTTCATCAGATAAATGTTCATACGCTCTATCAATATCATATAAAAGTAAGTTTTTTATAATTGATAAATAATCTCTAGATATTTCCTCTGGTGTAGCAGAAACATCAGAATAATGATTATATTCCCTATCTTCAACATCCCCTGGTATTACATATTCAATTTCATCATATTCTTTCAAATCTTTTATATTTATATTATTAATCATATCATTTGGAACTATTTCAAAAGTTTTATTATTAATGTCAACATTAACTGCAAGATTAAATTCTCTATAGTCAGTGCTATCTTCAATATTTCTTAAAATACCATTAACAAAATAAGAATAAACATTTTCATAGTTAGTACACATATATATATTATATATTTCTATAATGTATGAATTATCAATAGCAACTTTCTCAGATAAATTATTACTATTTATACCATTAGTTGTAATGTATTCATTTGAAAGCATAGAAATAATTTGTGATTTTACTAAATCTCTATCATCTTCTTCACCATCAACTAAATAATTGCATAAAGAATAAAATTTTTGTATTATACCTTTTACTCGATATAA
This sequence comes from uncultured Clostridia bacterium, assembly GCA_947631415.1. Lineage (GTDB taxonomy): Bacteria > Bacillota > Clostridia > TANB77 > CAG-465 > CAG-465. Next base: position 23,193 of record CANRLG010000007.1, on the reverse strand, counting down.
ATTTCCTCGTTCAACATATTGAATTTTACCTGTATGTTTTTCTCTTTGCTCAACAATTTCATCAGGTAGAGGATCAATTGTATTATCTGGTTCAATAGTTTTGTTACTATTATTTACTTTTTTTATAATAAAAACAATTAATACCAAAATAATAACAACTATAATACCTATTGTTATAAATGATTTTCTTTTCCTTTCCATAGTCGAACTCCTTTATTTTACTTATATTGCTCCAATATCTCCTCTAGACATACGAAACCTCTATTATTTACCAACTTTGAATCAGTTTTTGGAGCAATTGCTAAACCATACCAAGTTATACCAGAACCACAGTGACTAATTACAATATCATTACTTCCAACTGCTTCAACATAAACAACATGCCCATATTGACTACTTGAAGGTAGAGAAAGTACATAATGAAATCCTTGTTGCATATCATTTATGTTTGTATATAAATTGACACCATACTGACTAGCTAAATTAGTGGCAACATCTCCACCATTTCCTAGTGATGCAGTTCCCATTACATTACCAAACTTTCCATTTGAATTTGTACTTAAAAATGCATATGCCATAGATTCAGCCCACCAAGTACATTGGAAATAACTTGCTCTAATTGGTCCACCAGATGTAACATATTTAAAATATTGTTGATATTCAGGATTAATGTTACTTAATCCATATCCACTTGCATTGCCATCAACACCCTTATATATACTACCACCGCTAACATTAAGTGGTGCACTTGGGCCTCCTACAAATACATTAGATTCATACCAATTTTGTAATTCTAAAACAGCTGCTTCATTAACACTTCCATCGCTATTTAGTAACTCTATACCTGCTAAGTTACCTCCTCCACCTTGCATATAGAATTTTTTCAAAGTATCATAGTATCCTAAAGAAAATACGATAAACTCAGATTTTCTTCTTCTAACTAGACCTTCTAGTTCATTCCCTGCAACATCATGGCAATATTTAGCAAAATAGTTTTTATACATACCCAAATCTAAGTTTGCTTCAGATTGTATTGCTGAAACATTTTCAGGTGTATCCTTATATTTTTCAGAAACTTCTTCAAATCTGTCATCTGTTTCTTCATTCCAGTAATTATGATCATTATATAGTGAAGCTATCTTATCTACTATGCCTCCACCACCAGTATTATATGCTAAACTAGCTAGAGCATGTAATTGATATTCTTTCAAATCTAAACCATTAGCAGCACTTTTTGCCATATTATAGAATATCATAATAAAATCTTCTTCAACAGCATCAACATATTCTACAGGTACTTTCGTACCATCTTCAATTGGATATCCAGTTAATTCTTGTAATTTTTTTCTTTGATCAGGATGTGCATCCAAATTAACACCATAACCTACTGTTAACTTTCCTGCTGTGTCTCTATAAGCTGTATAACAATCAACACCTTCATCATTTTTAGAAACAGGCTTTTCACCAGCACCTTCAAATGATCTAATATACTCTTTTAAAAGAGACATTCCCGTAGCCCCACCAGAGCCACCTATACTACTTGCAGGAGAAGCATTAACATCAAAGCCCCAAGTTGCACCATAAACAAAAGGTAGTACACCATCATTATCGTTAGCTAATTGATTAAAATAAATTTTAAGTTGTGATGTCCCTTGTGATAATGGGTAATCTTGAACATCGTATCCAACATAAGTACTATATGCTTGAGAACTAGATATATAGTTCAAATAGATTTTTGGATTAGAATTTAATATATGAATTTTATTTAATGCAGTTCCTTCTTGTCCTATTAAATTGTCATTATAATAATTTACACTATCTGTATCTTTTCTAAATTCTTCAGCAGAAACTGTACTTTTAAAAGGATCTTGTTCTGTATTTGCATTAAAATTATTAATATCTTGTTCTCCTAGTAATTTTTTGGTTGTACTAGTAGGTTCTGCTGAAACAGAATCTGAATAATATCTAGTAAAATCTCTTCTAATACCCTTATTGTATTCATAAGATCCAGATGTATACACAACATCATAAGTTACAGTATATCCCTCATTTGAAGAAGAAGGAGTTCCTTGTTGACCATTTGCAGCCAAACTTGCTAATTCAGATTCAGATAAATTTTGTACTTCTTCTAAAGTATAATGAGCATTTTCATCCATAACTTCGGTATAATCAGATGTTTCATCTCTTAAAGTAGCAGTAGGATTAACTAAATTATTTGCATCATCATCATTATACCTTTCATAATCAAACATATTTTTAATATTAACATCAAATGCAATTGCACTATCAAGCTTATACTGAATATTTAATCCATAAGATCTATTAATATCTTCTTCACAAGTTTCTTTTTCATTTTGAGTTCCTGGTTCCCATCTTGTATTATTATGACCTTTTTTATTTGAATCGCTAAGTTGCGTAGTTCCATCCACATAATTTCCTCCATATGTGTATGTTGTAGTTGGATTACCCTTTTCGTATTTAATCTGTCCGTTTTCATCCCTTTCTGTTATTCCAAAAATGTTCTTTTTCTCTTTTTTCTCATATGTAACAGTAACATGAATTGTAAATGAATCTTTACAATCATATATATCATAATCTCTATAATGTGATGTAATAGTTTGATTTTCAAGATTATATTGATTCATAGTAATATCACTTTGACCATATTTAACAATCTGATATGCAAAATCTGATACATCATTATATTTTCCTTCCTGTTCTCTATAATATTCATCTGCCCACGAATTACCAACAGATGATGAATTATTATAATCGAAAACTGCAGAAGCAATGTGAGCCAATGGAATATATGAAGACATTAAGTAAGGAGATAATACATCAACAAATTGATCCAACGTATACCCACCAGACTTTGGATATATTAATCCTAATTCCGAGTTCGAAGTAAAATCATCAGCTTCCAATTCTTTCGCATCTTCAGAATGTGTATATGCCATCCATTTAATAGAGTTAAAATTATATTTTTCAGAATTTAAACAATGAACATATATTGGTAAATTATCATAAGGAGTCACAATATCTCTAAATTTACCATTTTTTGTGTACTTATAATAATTCAATATATTTTGTGCAGAAGAATTTAAATTTTGTTTTAAATTACCAGATTCATCAAACAAGCTTTTATATCTTTTTTCAAAATTCTCTTTTATATCATTTGTTATATCTCCATAATGTGAACTATATGTTTCTAAATATTGTTGTTCATCCTTAAAGCTTTCTTTCAGTTGATTGAATATTTCATCTATTTGACCAGGTGTAAACCATATATTTGTACCATATATAGATGAAAGTGAAAGTGCTCTTTCAATTTGTTTTTTATCACCAGTAAATGTTCCATTTTTAAGTTGCTCTTCATATTTACCAGTAGTAATTTTTATACTATTTGAACTACTACCAAATATTCCTTGAATTATTAATCCTATACACGCAATGAATATAATTCCAGGTCCAAAAGTAAAAACAACCCATAATATCATTCTTTTTTTTAACTTTTCTTGTAATTCAGATCCATTATCCTTTTTTTTAAAAATATTATTGGCCATTGATTTTCCTTTATTAACGGCCGCTTGTCCTGCTTTTTTTGCTGCCCCTTTTGCAGCAGTTCCTATTGCCTTAACGATAGCACCAATAGCCATTTATTAAACACCTCCATTTAATAACACCACAACTCCATAATCCATATTATTTTTATATAAATTAGTAAACTTAATTGATGTAATACTTGATTGTTTTTCAAAAGGTATATTAAAAGTTACTTTAAAAGAAAGTTCTCCTCCTTTAGACAGGTTAATACTACTCATGCCAACAGATGTTATATCAGTAGCATTAATAGATGTTTCATCGCTTAACACAAGTTGAACTTTTGAAGCATCATTCATTATCCAATTATATAAATCTTCACTATTATTCTTGACGTTTATAGAATATTGAACAATATTATCTCCAACATATACAGTATCAACATCATATACCACATTATCTGATTCATATGTATATTTTCTATTAGATAAAGCACTTACGTTTTGTTGCTCAAATGAAACAGTATATTCAAAAGGTTTCGTTTCGTTTATAATCACATTTTTTTGTACACCATTTGTATCAATAGTATACTTAAAAACATATATTTCATCAGATGAAAAAACTTCTGAATTAACAATATTAACATCTGAGGAAGTAATAAAATAGTTCTTTAATAAATATGCCTTTAAATCTTCCTTATTCTCTATACCTTCAGAACTTAACCAATCTAAATCTATTTTTTCATATAAATTTTCAAAATTGTATTCTTTAAGCAAATTTTTTAAAATATTAAAATATTTATCTTTTTGAACTTGAGCATAGTCATCTGAATTTTCTAGTACATTAATATTATTCTTACTCTTATCTGAAGGAATCCAAATAATAACTATAACTATTATTAAAACTAATAAAATTAACGCGATTAAAGGATAAATAATCTTCTTTTCATCATTTGATATATAAAAATCTTCAAGCATATATCTCCTCCTAATTTATGTAAAATATTTCAAAACTATTTTCATTATCATATTTAATTCCTATATAATGTTCATTTTTTTGTATATTCAATTTTACAATATACATATCATATGCTTCAGAATAAACATACACACTAGAAATAATAGAATCATTCTTAATTTCTGAGACATTCTTTAAATTATACTCTTCATAAAAATCTTCCGAAATATTTTTAATAAATGACTTAAATTTTGATTTGCTCAACTTATACTTATATTCATCAAAAATTGTATGATCATATAAGTCTTTCATACTTACTTTCTTATTATTTATAGAATATTCACCGTAATAAGTCTGTATCAATCTACTAACAATTTGCTCAGAATTAACAAAAATTTGTCTATCAGTACTTTCTTCTAATGATGACACTACATCATTAATTTTAAATTCACTATAATCAATTAGACTTTTTCCAAATCTAATTTTAGAAAGAAGATAAGAACCAATAATTAACAATATTACAGTTATAATACAAAGTACCAACTTTTGAATTTCTTTTAATGAATTAAATTTTTCTATTATTATACTCAAAAAATCTTTTTTTTCTTTCATAAATCACAGTATGATTTTTATATAAAAATTCATACTCTCCTTTCTCAAATAATTACAAATTGCCAATATCTTTAAAAGCTCTATCTGTTTTGCCTTTTTTTGTAAAATTTTTTGCAACTGGAGTTTTATTTGCAACTTTAGAAGCTCCATCTTTTGCCTTTCCCGCAATATTTCCAGCTATAGTTGTATGTTTTGTAGTTTTATAAACTGTATTTTGATATGCATCTTTGGCTTTATTAATAGACTGTTGAGCCTTATCTTTTGCTACGGCATCAGCAACTTTACCACTTGTTCCCCCTTGAATTTCTGCTCTATATGTATTTCCATCAATTTCTTTAATTTTCTCATTAATATCCTCAATAATAACTTTTCTTTTTTCTTCTATTTCATTTTTTTCAGTATTATGATCGTGAACTCCCTTAACTACATTTTTAGTACCAGAAATAGTACCTGAAACAGCACCAACAGACATTTTGCCAAGTGTATCACCTAAACCTGCTCCTGCTCCTATACCTTCAATTGTATTTCCAGTGGCTAAACCAATTACACCACCAGCAGCTGCTCCACCAACAGCTCCAACAGTTTCAGCAACACCTGAAGCCATATTTTTTAGACCTTGATTACGTCTATGTTTCTCAGCTTCAATTTTTTCTTGAATTTCTTGTTGCTTAGTTTTTTCAGTACCATCACTATTAAGTTTTCCATTTTGTTGTTGTAGATTTCTAGTATTTTCATTAAGTGCAGCTATTAAACCAGATAGATCAATATTATTTAAACCTGCTGAACCAGAAATTACATTTCCACCATCATCTTTATTATTTTCATTATTTCCATTATTATCGTTATTTCCAGCTTTTGGTAATTGTTTTAGATCTTCTTTTTCATTTGGAGAATTTAATTGATCATTATTGCTTGATGTTCCACCATTTAAATCCTGATTTAAACTATCTCTAGCAGACTCTAAACCTAAATTTTTCTTTTCTCTATTAAGATTAGCAATTTTTGCTTGAGATGAAATTGCATCTTTTGCACCACCAATAAATTTTTTACCATTATCAAATGTAGATCTAGCACCCCTCATAGCCAATGCTTTCATGGCAGTAAAGCCACCTCTTCCAGAATCCATTCCACCACCATATTGTGATGTAACTCCAAAAATATTTTTTACGAGAAGTTCTATTTTTCCAAATTGAGATAATGCAATTATAGCAAGCATACCTGCTGCATAATTAGTTCCCGATCCATCTGTTCCAGCTTCCATTGCGCTTACAACAATAGTCATTACAACTGCAAGCAAAAAAGCTTGAACAGTTTGAGTAAATATTAAAGTTGCTAATTCTCTAAACCAATTTCCGAATATTCCTTTTTTCATGAATAATCCTCCTTTTATATTGAAAATGATTTCGTAAAGAAGTCATATATAACCACATACGGTGCTAATAATGATAATACTATTACATAAAAGAATCTTTTAAAATATGCAAATAAAAAGATAAGTGATTGTACAACAAATATCAAATATAAAGCTGCTGGAATAGGTCTAGTTTGTGCTATTTTAAGTAAACCAGACGCTCCATCAGTTGCTTGTTTATAAAAATACTCACCCATTGATGAAACAATTCCACCTTTTTCCACAGTGCCACCGCCTATTGTAAAACTTGTACCATCTCCACTTGTAGCTGAAACAACTATTTTACTTGCAACATTAACTAAACTTTCATTCATAAAGAAAACAAAAGATAACAGATAATGCATTCCAAATAAAAGAACCAATGCAGTTGCCCAAGTTATAATAGCTTCTTTGTATTTTGCTTTTTGTGAACCGATTGATGAAATAGCTAGTTTTATTGCCAAAACTGCTACTACTATAGTCATAAAACTAAGTCCAATTGAAAGCCCTGTAAAATAAATATTTCTAACTATTTGTCCTATTGTAGTATAATCTCCTCCATCTTTCATAAGTAATGATCCTTCTGCTGGATTAATAAAATTAACATCAAGAATAGGTATAGCATTAAATATAATTTGATCAGCCCATGGAAATAAAGCCTTAGGATCATTTGATGACATGGTAGCAACTAAATTTACAAGCCATGCGACAAGTGTTTGAATTAATCTTCCAATAGCTACTACAAAACTTCCCAATAGTCCCATCAAACTTGGCCCTTCATCGCTTTTTTCATCCATAACTTTTTCATCCATGCTTGCACCTGGTGTTCCATATTCATGGTTAATGTCAGCATAAATATCTGAACTAGCTAAAGAAAGAAAAGTTTCTATCAACATAAAACAAACAAATAACAAAGCAAAAAACTTTCTTTTTTTATTTATCATTTTATTTCTAATCTCCTTTCTTACATTATCTTTTTGGCAAAATCATATATCATTACGAAAGGTGCCATTAAAGATAATATCACTACATAGAAAAATCTTTTTATATATGCCAATAATAAAATTAAAGATTGTACCACCAAAATAGTATAAGCAATAGCTGCAACAGGATTAATGTATTTAGGAGCCCATCCACCAGAATCTAAATCAACATACCATGATTGCTGTTTAAAATATTCACCTAATCCATTTATTAATTCATTTGGTTGAATTTTAGGTTTATCTTCTCCTTGATACACATATTTAAAATATGCATTTGCATATAAAATGTCTAAATGTGCAACTGTTTCTTCAAACTCTCTTTGTTTTTTATCTTCAATCTTTTCAGCATTATTGAGTCTTAAATTTGCTTCTTCTACATAATTATAATAATCTTCTGTAGATTTTATCATATCAGTATAATATATAGAATCTGTTTTAAAATCACTGACTTTTCCTTCATTTTTATTAAACTGATCTTGTTGTTCAGGAGTTAAATGCTCATAAGCTTCCCTCTCTGTACTTTGTACTTGAACATCTTCAAATCCATGAACAATCAGAGCTGTAGAGGTAAATAATCCTCTAGCACTTTTGTAACCATTATCTGCAACTCCAAATATGTCATTTACGAATAACAGTACATTTCTACAAACTCCTCCAATTCCACCTTCACTAAGAGAATTCACATCTGTACCATTAGCCCAATCCATAAATTGTTTTCTATAAAATTTATCTTTTAATAGATAAGCTCCAACATTTGTTCTTAAAGTTATTTCTTCATCAGTATATCCTTTAGTATCTCTTGGATTTCCATATCTATCCATTCTTAAAAAATATTCGCTATAGTCATTCAAATTAGGATATAATTCTTCTATCTCATCACCAGCAACAACTTCCTCTTCTCCAGATTTTCCAGTAAAAAATGAAATGATCGCTTTCCCTGCAGCTTCAAGTACATTACCAAGTGAATGAACAAAATCTGTAAAAGCTTGATATACTCCACCAATTAAAGGAATTTTTCCTATAAAACATTGATCATTATTTTCTAAGAAAAAATTTTTAACAATTTTTGGATTATCTTCATCTTCTGTTGCTTCCATTTTTTCAATTGCAGCAGTAGCTTTTTCATTTAAAAGCTTTGTCAAAACTGAACTTGCTACTTCAACCATTTTTTCATTTGCAAAAAATAAAAACGAAAGTACAAAATGAAAGCCAAAAATTAAAACAATACATATTGCAAGAGAATTAATTGCTTCTTTATATCTTGCTTTTTCGGATCCAATGGATGAAATAGCTAATCTAATTCCTGCTACAGAAACCAATATTGTTAAAAAACCAACAGCTATTGAAAGGATAGAAAAATAAATTTTTTTAACCATTTCACCAACAAGAGTAAGTTTTCCATGTGAATCTTTAAAAAATGAACCATTTGCTGGATTAATGAAATTAATATCTAAAATTGGTATTGTATTAAAAATAATTTTATCAATCCAAGGAAATGTATGTGAACCTGTAAATAATTGCATTACCTTTGCACCAACACCTTCAATACCAGAACCAACATTATATGCAATTTCAGCTGTCCAATTCAAAACAGTACTATTACTTCCTATTTCTTCATCTTTCATTTCAGCACCAGGAGATCCGTAATCTTCATTAATTGCTGCAAAAATATTAATATTAGGTGTGATAAAATTAACTATAACAATAACAAGTAAAAAAACAGCTATTTTTTTTAGTTTCATTTTATCCCTCCTAACTATTCGGCTATTTCTGCTTTTTTCTTTTTCATTTCTAATATTTTTTGTAGGTTTGTTTCAACAAACTCAAATTCTTTTTGTGTAGGTTTAATTGCAATAACAGCTGATGTATAGCCTATTTTTATTAAACCTTCACCACGTGAACATGTAACTAAGAAATTAGCTTCACCTTCACTAAGTTTAAATACTTCTTTTAAATATTCAATTTCAGATTTATCTTGTGCAAGAAATAGTTTTGTTTCAGCAGATGTTAAAACTGCTTGACAAGCTTTATTTTCATAAAAGTCTTGGAATTTCTGTGATACAACAGTAAGAGAAACATTTCTTTTTCTGGCACGTCTTGCCATTGTATTTAAGAAATCTACGGCTTCAGGATATGCTAAAAGCATCCAAGCCTCATCAACAAGCACACGTTTAGATCTTGCTTTTTTCTTATCTTCTGAATTCTTTTTAACATATTTTTCCCAAATCCATGAAAGAAGAATTTGCTGTGCAAGTGGTCTTGCAAATCTTTCTTCTAGTTTTGATATATTTATATTTATAAATGGACAACTTTCCATAAGTTCAAATGTAGATTGTCCATCAAAATAAGCCATCTGACCATTAAATTTCTTACAGTATTGTTTCATAACTTTAACTAAGTAATCAAAATGGTATTGATATGTATCAATTGTATTTTCACCATTTTTTATAACTAATCTATCATACCAAGATGTAATTGTTGGCATTTCTTTTTTTACTCTACCTAGTCCATCCTCAGATTCAGTATATAAAGATTCTGGATCAGATGTAATACCTCTAGCTTTATATTCTTCAGCAACAATTTCAGCTATTATTTGCTTAGTCAATTCATTAACTTCAGTAGATTTTGTAGCACCTCTTGCCATAGTTAATAAAGCTTGTGTAACATCTTCAACTTTGTTCTCAACATTAAGTTCAACTCTATCTTTTCCTGTTATTTCATCTTTTACAATCTCTGTTTCAATATCAAAGATATTTATTATTGTATCAGAAGTTGGACTAATGTCAACATTTATTCCTCTTAAAGCTTCAGAAACTACTACATATTCACCTTCAGCATCTAGTACTAGATTTTCAACATTCATCAATACAGCAGATCTTGCCATAATAGTTTTGATAGTAACAGATTTTCCTGCACCAGATTTACCAAATATAATCATATTATAATTTGTAAGTGTACTACTAAAATTATCAAATATTAAAGGTAATCCAGTTTGTTTATTTATACCAATTGGTATACCTGTGCTCATACCAGCTTCTGCATTTACAAAAGGAAAAACTGTAGCCATAGAGCCTCTATCAAAAGTATGTTTTCTTGTTAATAAATTATCATTAAGTGGCAAATTAGATTTAAAAGCTTCTTCTTGTAAAGCCCAACAAGTTTTTAAACCAATTTGAGATTTTGAAGCTTCCATTGCAAGCAATTCAGATAATTTATCTAAATCCATTTTACTATACGCAAATAAAGTACAAATTATTGTAGCATCAAATAATTTATTATATCCGGCTGCAATTTCGTCTCTAAGTTGCTCTGCTTCTGCTTGTTTTGTACCAAGCACTGAAAGTCTATTTATATCTCCTCTATTATTTGCAACAACTCTTTCAGATTCAAGTTCAACAATTGTTTTATTCAAATCATTAATTGATGAGTTTTCAGCAATCGGATTTATATAAACTGAAGTATTTGCATCACCAAATTCATATAGTCCAGACAAGAAATATGGAAATGTAGCTTGTCTAGGTAATGTTGTTACGTAAAAACTTCTAGCAAATCTTGAAACCTTAGAAAAAATCTCTAAATAATCAAAATGAGTAGCATCGATTCCAGATGGAGCAATTAAATCTTGTAAAGTAGATTTATTAAGCTCTAAATGTCGTATTTCATTATCGGCTTGATCAACACCTTTTTCAGTTAAAGAATTTTTCTTTCTAGCTTCTTCCTCCTCTTTTTGTTTTCTTAATTCTTTTCTTGATAATTTTGCCATTATAATATCATCCTCCATATAAATTATTATAATCTATATCATAGTATCCTCATCAGTTTCAACAGGTTCTGATTCAGGATTATTTACCTGTGAATTAGCAGAATTTTGAGATTCCTGTGATGAAGTTTGTGAATTAACATTTTTAACATCATTTTGTTGGTTATTAACACCAGTAGGAAATCCTTGTTCTGGCATATCATCATCTGAAAACGCAGTCATTTGTCTTTCTTGTCTTGCTAACTCTTCAGATTTTTCAATTAGCTCAATACCACGAGGTTTTGGTTCTTGTTTTAGCCTTTCAAGTTCAGGTCTATCATTTTCAAATTGTTCTTTAATTACTTCTTTTTGCTCTTTATCTTCTTCTAATAATTCTTTCTTAGTTTCTCTATAATCATTTAGTATCTTTTTATCTACTTTATCCTTAAATTCATCTGGAAAAGCCTCAGCATTTACCATATTAGTTGCTGTTCTACTTATTTCTTCTTCTTCTTCAAGTTCATCCATAGCTGGTGTATTTATTTCATCATTTTCAATAGCATATTTTATTGCTTCAAGAGCTCTAATTTTTGCTTGATTTTGCATATATTGATCTAATTCATCTTGTTCTTTTTCAAAAGCATCTTCAGAAACAGAATATAATCTGTAAAATCCAGATTCAAGACTTTCTTTAACACTTATTAAACCTGTATCATCTCTATTATATGCTGCGTACAATAACTCAGCTAAATCATTTGAATTTAAAATTTCACTTGTTACAGAGCATGATGTTAAAGCACTTTGAATTGCTTGACATCTTGTAGTAAGTTCTGTAGAACACATTTCAAATTTTTCATCTTCATTAAATTTGTCTGAAGCATTTATTTCTGATGTTGTATAAGATAATAAAATATAAAAGCTTCTTTGAAGCATATTTTTATTAGATTGCATTTTTTCAACATATTTTATAATGTCTCTCGAATATTCATATACGTTAGTAATACTGTCCCTTTCTTTTGAAACTTCAGAAAGTTCTTTTTCATCTACGTCAAATGAATTAGCAAGTCTAGTATATTCTCTATTAATTTCATTATATTCTTCTTCAAAATGTTGAGTGTTAGTTTTATATTTTGCAATTGTATCTTTTAAATTAACATTTTGTGCTTGAACATATAGTTGAATAGGATATTTTAAAGTATTTAAAAAAGTAATAAATCCTTGTTCAACAGCCATTTGTTCTGCTTCAGACATAAGGTCATAGTTAATTCCTTTACATCTTAAAGCTTTAGTATATTTTTTTCCACCTGCTTGTACAATCATTCCATCTGTAATTCTATCAAATTGCATAAATCTAAAGATATCTTCTCTAGGTGTTGAACGATCAATATCATTAAAGGATTTTCCTATTCCCTTTGCAGCACTACCAGCAGCTCCAGTCGCTTTCTTAGCTGTTGAGCCAATACCAGATAAGTTTATTCCACCCTTTGAAGAAGAACTTGAACTTCCTCTATTAAATTCAAATGAAACTTTTTTTCCTTTTCCTTCGTCCTTTACAAAAACTTTCTTTCCTTGATTATTTGTCTCAAAATGACCAGTTTCACCAAACTCATTTGTTACAGTATCTCCCATTCCAGGCGCATTTCTATAAACAATTCTAGGTGTTCTAGTTAAAATTAAAACTATAACAAATAATATCAAAACTATAATTAAGCATACTATTGCAATAATTACATTAGACAACATACATTTTCCCCCTAATTATTTTTTAACTAATTTTATCATATTAGTTATCATATCTTTATTCTTATCATTACTTTTATAATTTCCTGTTTTTTCATCCAATTCAGGTTTTCTATTAATACCATATAGATACATCTTCTTTTTACCTCTAAAAGTAAACACTCTCATCAATATATCTAATATCTGTTCACCACCAGCTTTTTGAAGTGGTCCCATTATTGGATTATCTGGTATTTTAGCAGCACCAATTGCAAATCCAACAGCACCAAATAAAACTACAACAATTAGTGTTGGCCATATTGACATAGGAATAATTAATCCAATTAGTTTTGTTATAAACCATCCAAGGACTGCAAGCACAGCAGTAGTCGCTAGAGATTTTACACTAAAAATATAAAATATTCTTGACTCACCTTTTGCACTACGCGGTACAGTATAAGTACTTCCCATATTCTACCTCCATATTTTAACTAAAAAGCAGCATTAATTGCTTTTGAAACAAACTTAATAAAATTCAAAGTTGTAAATATTAAAATTATACCAATTACGTATGACATACCTTTTTCTTTTAATTTAGCTTTTCCCTCTGCTCCACTAAATATGTATTTTACGCCCATATATACTGTTACAATTATTGCAATTATTTGTGCAACTGTTAGTACTATTCCAAATACACTTTGGAAAGCACCACCTATTGAGTCTTGATTTCCTTTAAGTAAAAATAAAGTAGATTGACCATTTAGATTACTAACTGTTCCAGTATTAGTAAATGAAACACCTGTTATTAATACGCTTCTGATATTTGACCATCCAAAGAAAAATACACATGCTACAAGAAGTGTAATAAGGTTTTCTTTTGCTGATGCTTTTTCTGTTACACTTCCAAGCACATATTTTATACCAATTACAACAGTTGCTATTGCAATAACCGCTGTTCCTGCAACTTCTACTAAATTTGCAATGCTTGATAACACATTTTCATCTAGGTATGTATTAGTACTTCCATTGCTATACCACTCAGATGCCTGTGTCCAAAATGAATTAGCACTACCTCCTGCCGCATAGACAACACTTGCCATTCCGACAAAAAAAGTACATAAAACAACAATTGATAATATTTTTCCTAGTAAATTCTTTTTTTTCTTCATATAAACCTCTCCAATTCAGTATTAAAAGCCCTAATCATTACTTAGAATTATATCATAGTATTATTTTTTTTTCTTTATATAAAAGGGCTTTTTATCTTTTTTTACATTTTTGTAATTTTATTGTATCAAATTTGAAATTGAATTTCCTAGAAAATTATATAACAGTAATTATATTTTTTCAAACTTTTGCTATTAAAAAGACAAAAAAATCTAGCTATATTTCTATAACTAGATTTAAAATAGAATTTCATATTTTATTTAAAAAGCATTATTGATAGCATCTGAAATAAATTTAATAAAGTTTAGTGTTGTAAAAATCATTATTATACCAATTATATATGATACACCTTTTTCTTTTAATTTAGCTTTTCCTTCTGCTCCACTAAATATGTATTTTACACCCATATATACAGTTACAAGTAATGCAATTATTTGTGCAACTGTTAATACTATTCCAAATACATTTTTAAAAGCTCCTTCAAATCCATTTCTATCATTTAAAACACCAATTCCAGCATTATTTGCATCAATATTGCTAACAGTTCCACTATTTGTAAATGTAACACCTGTAATTAGTATACTTCTAATATTTGACCATCCAAAAAAGAATATACATGCTACAAGTAATGTAATTAAATTTTCTTTTGCTGACGCTTTTTCTGTTACACTTCCAAGTACATATTTAATGCCAACTACTACAGTTGCTATCGCTATTACCGCTGTACCTGCTACCTCAACCAAACTTGCAATACTTGATAACACATTTTCATCTAAATATGTATTTGTTTCACCACCTCTAAACCAATTTCTTGCTTCATCATCCCAAGAATCTGCTACTACGAAACTAAAGTTTATGAACATTAATACAAATATTAAGCTTAAAAATAATATTTTTTTAATAAGAGTTTTGCTTTTCATAAATATCCCCTCCTTTTAAAAAAATCTAGTCAGAATATTCTAACTAGATTCTTTAAGCTAAACATTTTATAACAAAGTATTAGACATTTTCTGAATAAATCTAATGATTGCTGGTGCACCAAATAAGAACATAACACCTACTACTACCCATATTAAAGTCTTTTTTATTTGTCCTTTATCTTCAGCACCTGCATACATATACTTAACACCCATATACACTACTCCACCTAAACCTAATATTTGAAATAATGTTAAAAGTGTACCCGCTACCTTTATTACTGGATTAAGAATAGGTTCATTTACATTATAATTTTCTGTTGTAACTTGATTTAATATATTAGTGTTAAGTCCATTTCCAAGTTCAGCATATGCAAAATTACTTTCTAATATAATTACCAAAACAAGTATTGATAACAATTTTATAACATTCTTTTTATTTATTATTTTTTTCATAAAAAACCACCACTTTCATATCAAACTCCCTATATTATTATTATACCACTTTTTTTATATTATTTCAATATTTGTTTTTCTTCATTTAGACATGAAAAAAGAGAGATTTCTCTCTCTTCTTTCATGCTTAACCTTTAATTTGAGCATCATTTTGAATCTTAAGAATAAATTGTACTACTGTACTTGCTCCAAATACAAGAATAGCACCAACAACCAAACCAATTAAACCTTGTTTAATTGCGGCTTTATCATCTGCAGCAGCAAACATATATTTAACACCAGCATATACGATAGCAGCAACTGCAGCAATTTGTAAAATTGTTAAAACTGTGCTCCAAATTTTACCAACAGCTGTATCAACAGCTCCTACACCACCATTGTTTGCTTTACCCATAATATCATCAACTCTATCAGCTAATACAGGGCAAACTGTAGAAACTACTATAACCATCAAAACTGCAAGTACAGGCATAGCTCTTAATAGAAATTTTTTCATAATAAACACCCTCCTTCGTTTACTCCTATACTATTATTATACCAAATTTTAAGTCAATAATCAAGTATTTTGAATTATTTTTTAATGTGTAGATGTTGTTTATATTGTCATTTTTCATATTTATCACAAAATTAACCTTTACTTTTTACAAAATTATTGTATACTAATACAGGTGATTTTATGAGAAAATACATTATTTTATTATTTGTATTAATATTATTTGTTATTTTTTATGAATTATACGTTACTTATTTTACAAATTTTGAATTTAACGTTTCAAATATAAAAGAATATTTATCTAATTTAACAATAATTTCAAGCGAATACATATACCCAACTAAGTATACTGATGTATCATCAAGTTTTGGTTATAGATTTCTTTTTAATTCAGCAAACTATCATGATGGAATAGATTTCCTTGCACCTCAAGGAAGTCAAGTATATGCTTCAAATTCTGGATATATTAGTTACGCATCCTTTCTTTCAGGATATGGTAATACTATAATAATAACTCATGAAGATAATACAAAAACTCTTTACGGTCATTTAGCTGAAGATTATATTGTTGAAACTGGTGATTATGTTGTTCAAGGACAATTAATAGGTTATGTTGGTCCAAAGATATTATCCAATGGTATGACAAATGGTAATACAACTGGTCCACATTTACATTTTACTGTTATTCAAAATGATAAAAAGATTAATCCAAATAAAATATTAAAAAAAGTGCCTTAGGTTTATTTTAGTTCCTTAGGCACTTATTCATTATTCTATTGAAAACTTAGAAACAGATACTTCATACGCTACTTTCTTTTGTATTTGTCCATCCTCTAGTTTCTTTTCATAATTACGTGACTGAATTCTTCCTTCAATACTAACTTTTGTTCCAATTTCAAGATTTTCACAATACTTAGCATTTCTTCCCCACAATATGCAAGGAATATAGTCAGATTTTTTATATGTTCTATTAACCGCTACAAGAATATCTGCAATTTCCCTTCCAAGAGGGGTTTTTCTATATATAGGATTTTTACAAATGTATCCTTCTAGTACAGCATTGTTTACACTTAATATTTTTTCATCATCTGTATATTCTAACTCTTTTACAAAGATAGACAATACAAGTTTATTTCTTGTTTCTGATGGCATATTATATGACCTAAATTGTCCACTAATTTGAACCATATCTCCTACAGAAATATCTTCTATATTAGTTACTCTTTCAGAAATAATTACAGGAAGTATATCTTCTTGTTCACTTAATCTATCTGTTTTCACAGAAAAGCGATAGAATTTTTCTCCATAAACTTCGTGACTAAGTTCAGGTTTTTCAACTACTCTACCACCAATAAATACTTTATTATTTTCTAAATAATTTTCCAAAGTAATAGTCCTCCTTAACGTTTATTGTATATTTAATCTTATGTAAAAAAGTAAAAAAAATTACTGTGATATGGGTATTATATCACAATAATTTTATTTTGTAAACAATTTATGTAATCACATTTTTATATAATTACTTATTTTATTCTTTTTCTTCTTCTTTATTTTCTTTTAACAAGTTTAACATATTCTTTTTATATGCTTCAACACCTGGTTGATCAAAAGGATTTACTCCTAGTACATAACCACTTATTGCACATGCCTTTTCAAAGAAAAATATTAATTGGCCAACATTATACTCTGTAACATCTTCCATATGAATTACCATAGTAGGTACATTTCCATCAATATGAGCCTTATATGTTCCTTTGTATGCTTGTTTATTTATATAGTCTATTTCTTTTCCTGCCAAATAGTTTAAATTATCAAAATTATCTTCTACTTCTGGAAGATAAATTAAACTTCTATCTACTTGAATATTTAGCACAGTTTCAAAGATATTTCTTGTTCCATCTTGAATCCACTGACCCATAGAATGTAAATCTGTTGTGAAGTTTGCACCAGATGGATAAATTCCTTTTCCATCTTTTCCTTCACTTTCTCCAAACAATTGCTTATACCATTCAACAAAATATTGAAAGCTAGGTTCATAGCTTGTAAGAATTTCTATATCTTTTCCAGATTCTTTTAAAATATTTCTGTATAGTGCATATTTATAACAATCATTATTTGAAACATCTTTATTATTAAACACAAAAGATGCAAATTGTGCACCATCAAGTATATCTTCAAAATTAATATTTGCAACAGCCATTGGTAAAAGTCCAACAGCAGTTAATACAGAATATCTACCTCCAACATTTCTCGGAATTTTGAACATTTCGTATTCATTTTTTACAGCTAAATCATGTAAAATACCTTTTTCAGGGTCTGTTGTTATATAAATTCTAGATGCTGCTGAAACTTCTCCATATTTTTGCTCTAACAAAATTTTTAAAGTTCTAAAAGTTACAGCTGGTTCTAATGTAGAACCAGATTTAGAAATTACATTTATTGCAAAATCTTTATCCTCTAAATATTCCACTAAATTTCTTAAATATTTTCCACTTAAATTATTACCAGCAAACAAAATTTGTGGATGTTTTCTTTCAGCATAAGTTTTTAAATTTGCAAATGTATCATCAAAAAGGTCTATTATAGCTTTAGCTCCCAAATAAGAGCCACCTATTCCAATTACTACAAATACATCAGCTTGTTTCTGAATTTTATCTGCAGCTACCTTAATTTTAGCTATTTCTTCTTCATCCCTATTTGTTGGTAGCTCTAACCACCCTAGCATATCTTTACCTTTACCATTTTTCTTTTCTAGCATTTCATGAGCTTTTTCAACTTTTTTTAAAGTTTTTTCATATAATTCCTCAGTTATAAAAGGTTTTACTCCCTCGTCATCTAAAAAAATTCCTTGCATTATATCTACCTCCTATTTTCTATATATCAACTGATATTTTTATATTATCATAACTAAAAAAAAATTACAATAATGAGTGAATTAAAATCTTTCTAAGTTTTTCATATTCAAAATGTATCTTTGAATTAGTATATTTTTTCCAATTTTCAATATCATTATTCTTTAAATATTCTCTAATTTTAGTTGCAGATATTTCAACCTGCTTTCTATCTACCATAATTTCGCTTATATTTTTCACTATATCTTTTGGAAAACACTTAAAAATATTTTTATCTTTTCCATATATTATTAAATCTGGAGTAGTACCAATAATCTCTTTAGCACTATTTATTACGAATTTACCCCATTTAGGATTTGGCAAAGTAATAATTTCTAAATTTTCAAGTGGTGCTACAATTATTCTTCCTTGCTCAATTTCTTCTTTATATATAATTTCAATTAATTCTTTACGACATTCATAGCTAAAGGGATTTCTAACTCCTGTTTTATCTACTCCATCAATAAATATTATCATTCTTTTGCAAACACTAAGTCCAATATTTATTAACTTTTCATGTCCTAAATGTATGTGTTGAAATCTTCCAACTACTATTCCATTTTCAAAAACATAATCTTTACGCATATTTATTCTCCTAACACTCTTAGTATATCACTAAGGGATTTAAAAGTGAATTATATTCAAATATAAATATACATATTTTTAGCATAGAAAAAAAGCTCTGTAAATAAATTACAAAGCTTTTTACTTTTTGGTGCCCCTTCGGGGGCTCGAACCCCGGACAAACTGCTTAAGAGGCAGCTGCTCTACCAACTGAGCTAAAGAGACCCATATTAGCTACATTTTGTATTATAGCAAAAAATAGAGTAAATGTAAATATTTTTTAAAAAAATTTTATATTTATTAATAAAAAATAGAGAATTAACTAGGTTTTATATAAATTATTATTTAACTAAATATTTGTATTGCATAAGATTATACTTTTTAGTAATTTTATATAGATATTTTATTAATAAATATGCTCTATTCTAAGTTTGACTTATTATGTAAAGTGTGCTATAATTAAAATAGAGATTTATGTGTAATTTACTAAAGATTTTTAGTTTAAATTTTTTCATAAACTAATAATTTAGTATACAAAGGAAAAAAATGCATAAAAAGCATAAATCTCAAGGGTAGAAAGGAGCCCGAGAGAAAATGAAAGAATTATTGAAAAGGATTTGGAATGGAATTATTACAGGAATAAAAAAAGTTCCTGCAAAGGTATATGTTTTTATATTTTTAACCCTTATATTAGTTGGGTTACAAATAGCATTGTTCAAACCTTATGGGGAGATATTTATTGCCCATAAGGACCTATACATTGAACAATCAAACATATTTGCACATAAAAGTGCAGATAAAGATTTGATGGATGAACTATTTCTAAAGGAGCAATCCATAAGAGATAGTTATATAAATAAGGATTTGAATAATGTATCAAATCCACTAGAATTATTTAGCTCTTATGTCTTGATGTTATTTTGTAAAGTAGACATCATTGGCCAGAGCTTTGTAATTTTAGGATTTGTTCTTGCTGATTGGAAACTTTTAAGGATTTCCTTAAAATATATTACTAAAAAATTCTTTAGTAATAGAGAAAAAAGAAAATCTGAAAAAGTTTCAGAAAAAAAGTTAAACTCTAAACATGCTTAGAGTTTAACTGAAAAAAATATATACCAATTCCAAAAACAGGCAGACTTAAAAATCTGCCTGTTTTATTTTTATATACTAACTTATCTATTCTTCCTCATCTTCTTGATAATAATCTTCATCTTCATCATTTTCACTATCTTCTTCATCATATTCATCTACATTAATATTTACATTTGTAACATTTTCTTTTTCTTCATTCTTTTCTTTATCTTTGTTGTCTATCTTTTTATTAATTAATGAATCAATTTTATTTACTACATCTGGAATTATATCTACCATTCTATCTACTACATTAATTCCATTTACATTTAAGATTTTAGGACATCCGTCTTTTATTACTAAAAATCCTACTGGTGTTATTTTAATTCCACCACCTGCTCCACCTCCAAAAGGAAGTTTAGCAGCTTCACTATATTTATTTAGTTTACTAGTATTAAATTCACTTCCACCTGCTGCAAAACCAAAACAAACTTTAGATAACGGAATAATAGTAGTTCCATCTGGAGTTGTAATGCTATCTCCTATTATTGTATTTACATCTATCATTTCTTCTATTGATGTCATAGATGTAATCATTAAAGATTCAATTGGATGTTTATTTTCCATTCTTTATACCACCTTTCATATACTTGTATTATTTGCTAAAAATAAAGCTTTATTCATTTGTTACAGCAATGTTTCAAATTTTACTTTTTATGTAAAATATGGTATAATATAAGTATGAAAAATTGTGTAGTATAATATACTTTAATAAGGATATTGGATACTTCCAGTATTTTTATTAAAGTATATTATACTTAAGAAAAAAAATACTAAAGAAAGGAGGAATTGATTATGAAGAAAAAAATCAATTCTAAAAAATTAATAGTTAGGAGATTAGTAGTGCTATTAGTACTACGGTTTCCTAGTTGTAAATATTTGCAAAGGAGTATATGCTATATGCAACTTTGCAAAGGAAAAAGCTTTAATTTGTTGTGAGAACTATAACTCACAACGAGTTGAAGAAATGAAAGAAAAGATTGAGAAAGGAGAGGTAAAACTTGTTGAAAGCCGCGTTGGACGCGGTGAGAGACTTTGGGATATAGCCCAAGGTCTTGACAACAGGGTTGGTATCAGCATCGATACCAGAGATGTCGTTGATTACATTAAAGTAATCAACGAAGCTCAGGGGATAGATGTATCTGTCCTTTACGAAGGACAGGTAATATACTTACCTCAATCTTTAGATGGAGTGTTTTAAAAAACACTTCATCTTTTTTATATTAATTTAACTATAAAATTCATTTTAACTTCTTTTCTTCTTACTAATAGCAATAATTTTTATTATATTAAGAATATTTCTAAATATAGGTAACTGTATAGTTGCATCAATATCTAAATAAATTATTTTACTTGATATAAATGTAGTGTAATTTAGATTATTTAGTGCTATTTGTTGTTTTGCTAGAACTGTTGGAAGAATTGAATTAATTAAAGCGATAGAATACGCATTTATAATAGGGTCTTGAAAATTAATACCTAAATTTAAGTCTAATTTTTTTATTTTTACAGTTTTTATTATTTTATTTATTGTTACAACAATTTCTTTATTACTTGTTGCTCTCAATATCTGTTTTATAATCATATAAAAAGTATCAGTATATTTATTACTATTTTTATTACCATGAATAGTATGATTTACTTTAAATTTCTTTATTTTTATTCCAAATAAGTACAAAGCTATATTATTTTTATTTTCTATTTCACTTTTATTTTTTTCTTCTTCAAGGTACTTTACTCTAATTTTCAAACATATTCACCAATATTATTATGTACTATTTAGCTTTTTGCTATTAATTTTTTTGACTTTATTACTAAAGTTTAGTATAATTTAATTTAGTTTTAGGAGAATAAATAATATGAATTTAATTTTTAGTAATAATCTTTACTATAATCTTATATTTTTCATAGTAGTTTCTATATGTATTACGTGGTTTATAACACAAACCTTTAAAGTAATATTAAAATGTTGGTTAGGTGAAAAATTTTCTTTAAAGCTATTCTTTAGAGATGGAGATTTCCCCTCAACACATACAGCATTAGTTACTTGTGGTGTTATACTAGTAATCTTTTTAAATTATATGACACTTAATGTAGCAAACAGTAGTGATGTACCAGCATACAATAATGCAAAAGATTTTCTAATTGTCTTTACTCTTGCCTCAATTGTTATTCGTGATGCAATGGGGCAACGACACAGACAAGATAATACAAATAAAAATCTAAAGCAACTTAAAGATTATGTTGAAGATTTAAGTGATGATGGTGTTATTAATGTAATTGACCATATAGATATGACGTTTGAATCAATAGACAATGAAGCAATAAAAAGAGTAGGACATTTAAAACATGAAGTTTATGGTGGATTATTTATGGGAATTATATGTTCATTATATCCAATAATTTTCTTCTTTGGTAAATATGAATGGTTAATTCCTACAATACTTGCAACAATTATTTACATTGTGGCAATATTAGTCTTTCTAAAGATTAGACCTAGAGTAAAGACTAGACTAGACTCAATAAAAGCAAAATATACAAAAAGTAAAAAATAGAAAAAAAAGGGGCTGTAAAAAAAGTCCCAATGTAAAACGAGTGAATTAATTTCACTCGTTTTTTGCATAAAAAGTAAGC
>CANRLG010000006.1 GCA_947631415.1 uncultured Clostridia bacterium | reverse complement strand
ATATGTATTATATATAGTATCTATTATAATTATCATAGAAAGTTTATTCTAGTTTACACAAACTTTTCTACATACTCTATAATGCAAATAATTACTGTTTTAGTAAACATTTATATTTCATTTACAGAAAAAAAGAAAAGAATATATATAGCAACATTTCTTCTTAACTTATCACAATTATTTATGTATTTTTTTAACAAAGACATAACAACAGCCTTAATTTATATAGTAATAACCATAAGGTCATTTATATACATATATAAAGATAAATTTAAGAGTAATTTAATACCATACTTGGCAATAATAATTCAGTTAATAATAGGGTTTACAACAATTGAAAATTCAATTCAAATAATGTCAATACTAATACCATGTTACTCATGTTGGTATTTATGGTTCTCAAAAGATACTCAAAAGTTGAGAATAGGCAATATTATAGCAAACATTTTATGGGCGATATATAATATTTGTTGTGGTTTATACATAATTTTAATTATGCGTGCAATAACTATTATTAGTAATTTGGTAGCATATATAAAAAGAAAGATTGAATTATCCAAATTAAATACTATCAGTTAAACTCAATAGCAAACTCAAGGAGTTCTTCCTTGAGTTTAATATTGAGTATTTTTTATTATAGAATTTATTTCTAATTTCATACTTGTCTTTTTTTTATTTATCTTTTAAAGCTAGAATATGCTGTCTATTATTAATTTTATCTAAAATAATATCAAATAATTTGTTATAACCAATACTAGCATAGGGAATCAAAAGAACAAAAAATTGAAAAGTATATTGAGCTTTAGCTTCCCAAAAACAATAAAATACAAATCCTCCAATAAAAATAAGTAAAAAATACATTTTCAAATAATCGTGATTTTTTCTATAGAAGATTAAAAATAATAAACTTCCAAAATAAATAATTAATTGAAAATAATTAGAATATCTATAAAATAAATCGTGTAATTTTCCCTTAATAAGTGAACTAGCAAATTTATTCTGAGCAGTATCAGTTAATACCCATAATGATTGAAAAGTAGGATTATTCCATTGAGAACTTACTTTCTCATAAAAAAATTTTGTTGCATATTTAGGATTGCTTCCAAACTTAGAAATACTACTTTTTATATCGTTTAAAGTAAGATCATTAAACTTTTCTAAATCGTAACCAACTTTTACATAATTATCAATAGTTGAAGCATCATACCAACCTTTTCCTCTATCGCTTTCATGAAGTCCCATAGCAATCCAGCCAATCTTAGGTATACCAGAATTAATATTAATACCACTAACATTTTCATAATAAGAATAAATAATCTTAGTAGGTGCATTAAAAGATAAGATTAATAGCAATATATATAATAAATTAAGTTTCTTTTTCTCATTAATAAAATAAATAAAATTAATAATAATTAAGGAAATAATTGTTATTAAAGCTGTAGATTTTATACAATAAGAAAGAGAAATAAACAAAATAGATAATATTAAAAATATTATTTTTTTCCACATACAATCATTTCTACAAAATAAAAGAAAATAATAAATAGAAATAACTGATAAGCAAAATGAAATTAAATTACCATACGCAAATGAACAATAAAAAGTGTAACTTAAACATAGAAAAGAAAATATACAAAACAATAAACTATTATTTTCTTTTTTAAATAACATTTCAAATATTTTAATTATTATATATAATGTCAAAACCATACTTATACAATTTATAACCTGAAAAGCCATAAGAGTATTAGTACCAAAAACTTTATATAAACATTGTTCAAAAAATACCAATCCTAATTGAAAAGGAAAGAAATATAAATATTCACCTTGGTTTAAACAATTATAATTACCATTCGAAAAATTTTTAGCTGCTAAGAAACAACTATCGCTATCGGCTCTCAAGGAATAATTAGCCATAAATATCCAAATAATATTAACTATACCTATCAAAATCAAAAAATAATTAATTATTCTTTTCTTTGTACTATGTTTAATCTTGCATTTCTTAATTAATACTCCCAAACTAATAAATAATATTAATACAATTATAGAAATAAAAATATTATCCCTATAAAAATAAGTTTTCTCCATTTTATTATCAACAATAGAAGGCATATATGATGTAAAAAGAAAACTATTAATTACCAAAAACAATATTATAGAAAAAGAAAAGATGTATATTATTTTATCGTAAAATTTTAAAATAAAATTACTTAATTTTTCCATATTATATCTCCTTTGAAATATGCTTATAGTGTAACATATATCATAATTATAATCAATTATAAACTTATTGTTTAAAATTTTAAAAAGTAATATTTAATTTTATAGGCAAACTTTTTAGTGGTTTTAAATACCAATTAATGTAGAAAATTATAATGATATTGGTAAAATTAAAAGCCTTGTTTTTTCAAGCAAAAATGGTATTATTATATAGCAGAAAAATGCTGTTTTATATCATTTAATTATATAAATTTGTGACTTGTATTCGTCCTCATCAAAATAAGTATATGATTATTGAAATAATATCTAACATTAAAAAACTAATTAGAAGATAAAATGTTACTAGATAAGAACAAAGCTAATGCTAAAAAACTAGGGTATCCAACAAGTTTTACAGCAGGAAACAGATTATATGGAAAAACAGGATTATGCCATTCTTTCATAGTAGATGAAGATGGTAATGTAAAACAACCAATAGATAATGTTCTTAGTAATAGAAATCATGTACATCAAAGTGACTGGTTAAATAGTGCCGATGGACTTCAAATATATGACCAAATTTGTGAAGGAGATGTTATTGCTTCGTATTCTAAGGAAAATTCTTCTCAACCTTATATTTTGGATATAGACTGGGCAGATGGAAAATATATCCAAGTACAACTAGAAGTATTGAAGAAATTACTTAAAGAATATATAGAAAATTATGCAGAAAAAACTAAAAATGAAGATATGGTAGATGTTAATAATAATAAAATAACTTCTATTGGTGATTGGTTAGAAAATGCAATCAAAGATAAATCTAAGATATGTAATGAAGAAAGAAATAAAATGCTTGAAAAACAAAACAAAATTAATCAAATTGAAGAACAGAAAATGAAATGAATAAGTTATTAGAAAAAAATAAAGAAATAGATGAAAAATTAAAAGAAGCTAATGAACTTGACCAACTACTAAAAGTATATAAATGTATTAATAATAGTCTAAGTAATAGGTTAATAAGTCAACAAGAAAAATTTGACAGTTATGAATATAAAATAAAAAATAACATTAAAAAAATAAAAAAAATAGATAATTCGATTGTAAATAATAGTTTCAGAGTTAAAAATATTTCCATATAAGATATAAACTCATTAGAAGAAGGATTAATAATTAAATCCTTCTTTTTGGTAGTGCGACACGCATGTGTTAAAACTAGGGTATGAAAGTTAAGTTACCTGTGGGCTCGGTAGTAGGAACCACTAGCCAAAGGCAAGGGTGTCCATTGTGAAGTGGAATCTAAAGAAAGTTGGAGGCAAAGTCTTGGCTCGACGAATAGAAATCGCATATTAAGGCTGTATAAATTGGACGAGGCTTATGCAGTAAATGTGGCGAGTAGATGAGATGAAAGTGTTAACACTTAACGTGTGAGGTCTTGGTGATATGCTATCTAAGGTATGATTATAAGATATATTAGAAAAGTAACTTATATAGAGATATATAATTGAACATCAAGAAGTCAGCTATTGTCATAGTAGTGGAGAAATATAGGAAACTATAAAGAACGAAGGACAAGACGTTAAATATTATCTGTTATGAAAAATGAGGAAAATAATAAAAAGCTAGACAAGTAAAAGAAAAACTCTCACTTACAAGAGTATGTTGGAAACAGAGAGTAGTAAGTAGCAGGTGATTTATTTTCTTACATAAAGTAGTAATGATAAGATATGTATTCAACGAACTGCCGTATACCGAACGGTACGTACGGTGGTGCAAGAGGACGGCAGCTAGTCACTGCTTCCTACTCGATTTATAGAAAACCACTTCACAATTATATATGCGGATTTTTATTAGAAATTACAGCAAAAAAACAATATGACAAAAATATGAAAAAAAAAAAACGTTTATGTGACATAGAAAGTGCAATATATATGATTATCGCAAAATTAATGGAAAATTGTAATGCGGATATGATAATATAAAAATGAAATTGTGAGAAGGTGAAAAAGTGTTAAAATATGCAAAAAGAGTAAGTCATGTTTTTCAAAAAAGAGCATATAAACTATGTACAGCTATAATTTTATGTATTTTAACTAGTACAACTATAATATTTCCGTCTGTTTGTGCAGTAAATATAGATAGTAGTAAAATAACAAAAATAGCTGATACAAGCACTATGGATACATATCAGGATAAATTAATAAGTGAAACTAATGGAAGTAGATATGTAGGAAGAGTTTGGACAGACAAGAGTGTATTTACTGGAGATATTAATTTAGATTATGATACTGATGGATATACAGGTACTATCAAAAATGATGGTGAATTTTTACATGCCTTTTCAACACTAGGAGCAAGCCAATCATGGGTTGGACTTCCTCCTGCAAAAACTGTAATTATAATAGATAATTCTGGTTCTATGTATTCAAATAGCACTACTTTTGTGAATACAAGAGTATATAAAACAATTACATCTGTAAATAAAGCAATAGATGAGTTAATGAGAGCAGGATCATATAATGAGGTTTCAGTTGTATTATTTGGTAATGGAAGAAAGAATGGAATAGAACAAGAAAATCATGATACTGCTGAGGTAATCATGCCAATGGGACATTATCCAATTAGTAATGATAAGAATAATCCATATAAATATTTAGATTGTGGTTGGGCATCAAAAAATAGTGATGATGTACCAGCAAATCCTGTACAAGATTATTCTATAGCAAATAATGGTTCAGGGTATGTATATGTAGATAAAATGTACGTAAATGATAGATTTGAAGTAAATTCTTCGTTAAATACTGATAATAGATATGACACATACAAAAATGGAACAACAAATATTCATGCTGGATTTTATGTTGGATTTCAGGAATTATTAAAAGCTAAAAAAGAAGTAGTTATTGATGGTTATAAATTTGGATATGTTCCTAATATGGTTTGTTTAACAGATGGAGCAGCAACAGATATGTTACAAGGTATATGGTCAGATTTTAGAATAGGTAAAAATATTCTTGCTTATGGATATACAAATGATAGAGGAAATAAAAATGCAAAATACACAGAAGAATGGCGTGAATCTGATACAAAATGGACATATGACTGGAATATGTATATGCATCTTACAAATAAAAATGGTGTACAAACACTTGAACAAGTAGGATATGGTGATGGTGGTTTAACGCAATCTACTCCAAGTGGGAGCGGAAAAAATGATGTAAATCCAGATTCTACAGGTAGAACAAATATGGAAGAATTTGCAAAACAAGTTCGTTCAACACAAGGAGCTATACTATTTAGTACTCTTATGACAAATGGTTATGCTAAAGCTGCCGTAAAGAAGGAATACGGTTCGGATTGTAAAGTGTATACAATATCAGTTGATATGACAGATCCTAATGATATTGATTTGACTTCACCTACAAAAAATATAGCAAGTGGTAAAGAAAAAATAACTACGAATCCACCTACAGTAAATCCAAATGAATATTTTAACAAGGAATGGTTAAAAGATAAGGGATATATTAAGCAGACAGCAGATTTGGATAATTTAACTGAAGATGATTTTATATATGAGCCATATACAGTAGGTTCAGAGACAATTTTAGGATTATGTGATGCTATTGATGCTTATAATGAGTTTAAAAATAACCCAAGCTCAAATACTTCAAGAGATAAGCTAAAATATTATTCTGCATATTCGGAATTCAAGGGATTATATACTGATATGAAAGATGGAAAAGCAACATACAAAAATACAGAGTATACAGCAACTCCACCAATTGGACCTAGTCATAGTAATGCGTATATGATAACAGATAGTTATGATAATTTGACTTATCCAAATTTAGAATCTGGTAATGATACAAATAATCCATATAATTTATCTAATAAAGATATTGACGTTAACTATGTTACTAAAGCATATTATGCACAAAGTGTTTCAGATGTAACAGGATCTATAGGTACAGCATTTGATGAAATTGTTGAAAGTATTAAAGAGCCAGCTTTTGTTCCAGTAGAAGGACTCAATGATTTCGGTGTAAATTCTTCTTTAACATATGTTGATCCTGTTGGTCAGTATATGGAAGTTAATAATGTTAGTAGTATGCTTTTATATGGAAATCTATATAATTTAGTAAAATCCGCTGTGTATGATTATAAATTTAATATTGAACATTTAGGCCCAGAGCATAATAGTACATCAGGAACTTTTGAACCAGGTTGGTATAAAGTAACTACACAGCCAGATGGTAGTGAAAAAGTAGAGTATGATGCAAATAACGGCTCGTTTGCTACAGGATGGACGTATTACTTAAATGCAGATTTGGCAAAACAATACGTTCCAACACTGGATGTTAATGATGATAATATATCGCAAAAGCAACAAAATACTAAATATATTTTCTATAGGTTGGATATGGATGCTGAAGATAGGAATAAAATTATTATAAATCCTGCTTATGGAGATTCAGTACCTGCAACAGCAAATGAACTTAATTATACAACTTTCCCTGGAGTATTTAAACTAAATGATATTCGTATATGGGTTGAGGATACTGGAAATTATAAAGATGATAACTTTGATAGTGGTGGAATAGAGACTGATAGTGAATTCTTTGATGCATTATATGTTAACCTACCTGCATCATCAATACCACTTCAAGTAGCAAATATAACATTGGATGCACATGCAAATATTACAGAATATAAAACTAATTTAAGTGACAAAAAAGCAACAACACCACTTAGAATATTCTATTCTGTTGGAATTAGTAAAGATATGCTAATTGATGATAATAAAGAAATTGATTTATCTAAAATTGATAAAAAATATAGAAAAGAGCATATAAAAGATGGTGAATTATATTTGTATTCAAACTATTATACAAATTCTGTTTATGATAAATATATTTCTGATACTCAAGAGGCAGAATCTAGAGGAGATCCACTTATAACGTTATCTCCTGGATCAACTAATAGGTATTATATATTTCAAAAGAATTTGATTTTATACAAAGAAGCTTATTTGGTTGAAGAAGGAGGAAACTTAAAACGTATAACTAATGAGGATGCTTTATATTTTGAAGGAAAAAGGTATGATGGTGAATATCCTGGTACGACAGTTGATGGACAACCTAATCAGGAAGCTTTGGATTCTATAAGAGATGCACTTAGCAAAAATGAAGTTACAGTTGGAGAGGTTATTACTTTAAAGAATGATATAATTAAATATGGTCAAAATCCAAGTTCAGATGAGTTCTATTTTATAGCAGGAGATTATTATATACCTAAACCAGATAATAAAGGAGAAAAAGTTCAACTCTTAGTTTCAAGAAAAGGTTCTGAATTTGGTTCAGGTTTTTCAGGAGAGTCTGTTAAAAGAGGAGAATATGTTTGCTGGGTAGATTCAAGCGGAAAATACGAAGAAACGTATGATTTTGAAGCAACGATTCCAGAAGATAGAAATAATGGTAATTGGATACTTGCAACTAAAATAGGTGGACTTAGAGTTGGTGATCTGCACCAAAGTATTGGTAGAAAGACATTAAATGAAACAGAAACTTCTAAAAATTACTATCTACCAACTATTGGTAGTACAACTGATGATACAAATGATATAAGTTTGAATACTTATTTAGGTAATAATGGAATTATAAAATATAAAGTAGATACGTGGGAAATACCTGAAGCTGGTGGAAGCGGAGTAACAATCTACATTATATCAGGAATGTTATTAATGATTGTACCAAGATTATTAAATAAAAAAAATCAACTTAAATTTCAAAGGAAGGGGATAAGAAGATGGTAAATGTTAAAAATAACAAATTTATAGCTACATTATTAGTAGTTCTATTGTTGATTGTTTGTTCAGTAACATGTATAGTTAATGCTGAATCAAAATTGACAATAACGCTCGAGGGTTCTGGGCAAGGTCATGAATATCAAGCATATCAAGTATTTGAAGGGCTTTTAGATGAAGGTAAAACTGGTGTGCTAAGCAATGTTAAATGGGGAAGTGGAGTAGAATCAACTGAACTATTAAGTGCTTTAAAATCATCAAATGTTACAGTTAGTGAAAGAAGATTAAAAGCAGATGGTACAGGTAGTGAGCCTACTGGAAGTACAAAAGCTTTAAGCGAGATTTTTGCAGATTGTACATATGCTAGAGATGTTGCAGAAGTATTAGAATTATATGAATATGATTCAGATATGGCTCAAGCTTTTGCTGAAATTGTAAGTGAACATTTAACTAGTGAATGTGTAACTTCAACATATAGTGATAATGTATATAAAATGGAAGTTGATAACGCAGGTTATTATTTTATAAAAGATTCTAAAGATTTAGCTGGTACAAGTGAAGCTTATACAAGATATATTTTACAAGTTATTAAAGATCAAAAAATAAAGGTAAAAGGAAGTGTACCAACTTTAGAAAAAACAGAAAGCCTTGACGGTGAAGAGGTACTTAAAGCATTAAGTGCTGAAATTGGAGATGTAATTAATTATAAATTGGAAGGTACATTACCTACAACATATGATGATTATACTACATATAAATATGCATTTAGTGATACACTTTCTGTAGGTCTAGATTATGTAGCTGATAGTTTAAAAGTATTTTTAGTAAATGATGATGGAATTGAACAAGATATTACATCTAAGTTTACTGTTTCAGCAGAAGGAAAAAATATAAGTGTATCAATTGATGATTTAAAGACTATTGCAGAAGTAAATAAAGACAGTAAAATAATAGTTAAATATCAAGCAAAATTAACAAAAGATGCGGTTGTTGGTACTGAAGGAAATACAAATAAAGCACATTTGGAATTTTCAAATAACCCAAATGCTGGTGGTCAGGAGTCTACAACAACTACACCTGAAGAAAAAATTAAGGTATTTACATATGAATTTAGTATAAAAAAATTGAATGGAAAAACTCAACAAGCATTGGAAGGTGTTGGATTTAAACTATATAAACAAGAAGATGGAAAAACTCTATATGCTCAAGTAGATGAGGCAACAAATACTCTTACAGGATGGACAGAAGATATTGACCAAGCAACAGAATTATCTACTGATGCACAAGGACATACTTCACTAAATGGATTAAAAGCAGGTACATATTATCTTAAAGAGACAACTGTTCTTGATGGATATAATAAAATGAATGATGTTACAATAGAGATAGATGAAGAATTGACAGGAAATTTAGAAAATGAATTTACTCAATCTTTAGATAGACTTTCATTAAAGGCAACTGTTGTTGAAAATGAAAAAGAAAAAAGTATAACAAGTGAAGGAAATGTAGATACAGGTTCTGTTGAAGCTACAGTATTGAACTATCCTGGTTCATTACTACCTGGAACAGGTGGAATAGGTACAGTAATATTCTACGTAATTGGAGGTATATTAGTATTTGGATCTACTTTATTCCTAATTAAAACAAAAAGCTTAAATAGATAAATAAAAATAAAACTTACATGAGGGAGATTCTTATGAAAAAAATATCTAATATTATCGTAGAATTATGTTTTCTTGTAGGAATAGCCCTAATGTTGTATCCAACTATTGGTAATTATTATAATTCTTTGATTCAATCTAAAATTGTTGCAAGATATATTGAGGAAGTTAATAATTTAGATTCTGAAGAATATGACAGAATAATGAATAAAATAAAAGAATATAATAAATATTTATTTGAATTAACAGATAATAGTGTTTTAACTTTTAATAAGGAAATAGATATTTTGAATGGACTTGAAATATTAGAGGGAAATATAGGTTACATTGAAATTCCTAAAATAGACATTGTTGAACCTATATATTATGGATCTAGTGAAGAAGTTCTTCAAATATCTGTTGGATTATTAGAAGGTAGCTCTTTTCCAACAGGAGAATGTTCAACACATACAGTATTACTTGGACATAGAGGGTTACCTTCTTCTAAGTTGTTTACTGACTTGGATAAACTAGCTGTAGGTGATGTATTCTACGTAAATGTTTTATCTCAAAAGGTAGCATATGAAGTTGATCAAATAGAAGTCGTAACACCAGATAAAGTAGATTATTTAAAAATTGAAGAAGGAAAGTCGTATGCAACATTAGTCACATGTACTCCATATGGAATAAATTCCCATAGATTACTTGTTAGAGGACACAAAATAGATATAATAGATATGAGAGAACAAACTATAGAGAATAATGAGGAAAATGAGAATAATGGTATATGGAAAATAGTATTGATAGTTGGTATTATATTAGTGGCTTGTATAGTGGCATTTGTTTTATATAAAAAGAAATTAAAAAATAGTATGCTTAAGATACATAATACTAAGCTAGGAACCCAACAAATAAATAATACACAAAAAGATAATGAAAAGATAAAATTAGAAAAAAATAGTAGACCAAAAATAAATACTATACATCATAGAAGAAAAGGTAAAGTTAATGATAAAGTAAATAACCGTATTCGAAAAAATAAAAAATATATTGTAGTAAATAATATTTATAATTATATAAAACAGCATCTAGAATTATGTGTAGGAATAATAGATGGATTTTTCTCTAAAATAAAAGAAAATAAAAAGCAGACTACACATAATGTTAATAGTAGAAAAGGAGCACGTGTACATAATAAAATTTTTGATATGAAAGTTGAAAAACAAAAAACAAGTTATGGCGTGAGGTCTGCTACTACTAATGTAAGTAGTTCATATAAAAAGAAAAAGAAGAAAAATAAAGGTAGAAATGGTAAATCTAAACATATTTTTAATATCGTAATAAAAAAATAAAGTGAGGTGATATAAGATTGTGCATAAAAATATCAATATAATAAAATACATTATTATGATGGTAATTTTATTTCAGTTACATACTGTTGTAGCTGTACCAATTATAACAAATAATGTGCCTAAAATAGATAAAAATCGAACTGCAAATCTTACAATCACTTTTGTTGATACTGATCAAAATGCATTATCAAATGCAAAATTTAAGGTCTATAAAATTGCGGATATATCTGAGGTTGGTGTATATACAACAGTTGATAGATTTAAAGAATATAATTTTATATATGATTATCAAGATCAGCAAGGTTGGAATGAATTATTATATAGTGTTTCAGAATGTGTAAAAGCAAATGAAATATCTTCTGATTATGAAATATATACAAATGAATATGGTATTGCCAAACTTGAAAATATGGATTTAGGTTTATATTTTGTTTCTACAGAAAATTTAGTGGTAGGAGCTAAAACTTATACTCCACAAGACTTTTTCGTAAGTCTTCCAGATATGCAAGTACAGGATGTTTGGGAATATAATGTTAATATATATCCAAAATACACATTAGATGTAGATATGTCAAAAATAACAGATAAACGTGTAATAAAAAGATGGGTAGATGAAGGATATACTGAAAATAGACCTAAAGAAATAAAAATTTCTTTATTAAAAAATGGTATTTTATATGATGAAATTATTTTAAATGAAGAAAACCACTGGACACATGTATGGAAAGATTTAGATAATACATTTGATTGGTCTGTAGTTGAAAATTTAAATGAACAAGAAAGAAGTAAATATAAAAGTGAAGTAACATATCAAGGAGATGAATTTTATGTTACTAACACATATTTAATTGAGTTACCAAATACAGGTCAATTATGGTGGCCAGTGCCTGTTTTAGTTGGTAGTGGATTAGTTTCAATAGCTATTTCAATACTATTTAGAAGAAGAGATAGAAAGTTACATGAGTAAAAAAATAAATACATCTAAATCTTTTTTGATAGTGGGAATATTATTAATAATATCCGCTTTAACTCTTGTAATGTATAATTTAATATCAGATTATATTGCAGGAAACAAATCTAAAAATGCAGTGGATAACATTAGTACTATTATTAATACCATGAAAAATATATCAGATGATATAGATCCAGATAAAAAAATGCCAACTATAAAATATAATGGAATAAGTTATATAGGAGTAATATCCATAGAAAATATAGAAGTAAAATTACCTGTAATTAGTAGTTATAATCAAGATTATTTAAAAATATCACCTACATTATATAAAGGAAGCATATATAAAAATGATGCTGTAATAATTGCTCATAATTATAAATCTCATTTTGGAAATTTAGATAAATTATTTATAGGTGACAAGGTAGAATTTATGGATATAGAGGGAAATATATTTAATTATGAGGTAATAAATAAAGAAAATGTATATCAAGAAAACAGTTCGCAATTGTATGACGGAGAGTGGGATTTAACATTATTTACATGTAGGAATATAGATATGAAATATAGAACTCTAATTAGATTAAAAAGAGTATAATAAAGAGATATTGAAGAAAACAAGGTTTCTTAAAAGCCTTGTTTTTTCAAGCAAAAAATGGTATTATTATATAGTAAAAAATAACGTTTTTTGTTATATAATATCATTTAGTTATACAAAATAAATTTGTGACCTATATTCGTCCTTATTAAAAAATTAACTATTAACCAGTAAAATTTTGTCCTTTGGGGACGAATTTGGGGACGAATACTAGGCTGACTGTTGTCTTTTTTAAAATTTAATTAGGTCACAAGAAAGGAAAAAAATGGAAAGAAAACCAGAGGAAAAATTGTTTAAATTACATTCAAAATATAATCCTACAGGAGATCAACCAGAGGCAATAAAAACGCTTGTAGATGGCATAAAAAGCGGAAATAAAGGTCAAACTCTACTTGGTGTTACAGGTAGTGGAAAAACATTTACAATAGCAAATGTAATTTCACAGATAAATAAACCAACTATAGTTATGGCACATAATAAAACACTTGCAGGTCAACTTTATAGCGAACTCAAGGAGTTTTTCCCTGAAAACGCAGTTGAGTATTTTATATCATATTATGATTATTATCAACCAGAGGCATATATTGCATCTACTGACACATATATTGAAAAAGAGAGTCAAATAAATGATGAAATAGATAAATTAAGACACAGTGCAACAGCAGCTCTTTTTGAAAGAAAAGATGTAATAATAGTAGCTTCTGTTTCATCAATATATTCTTTAGGCTCTCCAGAAGATTATAATAGTATGGTATTGTCTGTAAGACCTGGAATGCAAATTTCTCGAGATGAAGTAATGAAGAAACTTGTTGAAATGCAATATATCAGAAATGAAGTAGACTTTAATCGTGGAGATTTTAGAGTTAAGGGAGATGTACTAGATATTTTTCCTGCTGGAAACAATGAAGAAGCAATTAGACTTGAATTTTTTGGAGATGAAATAGATAGAGTTTGTTTAATTGAGGCAATAAGTGGAAAAGTAAGGGCTACATCTAAACATGAATTTATCTATCCTAAATCTCATTACGTTATTCAAAGAGATAAGATAGATAAAGCTATAGAGAAAATAAAAGAAGAACTTGAAGAAAGAATTAAATATTTTAAAGAAAGAGATAAGATAGTAGAGGCATATAGAATTGAACAGAGAACTAATTTTGACATGGAAATGTTAAAAGAAACAGGTTTTTGTCAAGGGATAGAAAATTATTCTGCTGTTCTTTCTGGTAGGGGAAAAGGTTCAACACCTTATACTCTTTTTGATTATTTAGGTGATGACTTTTTAGTAGTTGTAGATGAATCACATGTAACGATACCACAAA
This sequence comes from uncultured Clostridia bacterium, assembly GCA_947631415.1. GTDB lineage: Bacteria > Bacillota > Clostridia > TANB77 > CAG-465 > CAG-465. The sequence goes on along the minus strand of CANRLG010000006.1, from coordinate 45,312 downwards.
TTAGAGGTATGTATAATGGAGATAGAGCACGTAAAGAGGCATTAGTAGATAACGGATTTAGATTACCGTCTGCTTTTGATAACCGTCCTTTAAAATTTGAAGAATGGGAGAAAAAAGTTAAACAAATTATCTTTGTTAGTGCTACTCCTGCAGAATATGAGAAAGAACATTCTAGTGTTGTTGCTGAACAAATTATTCGACCAACTGGTTTACTTGACCCAGAGATAATTGTAAAACCAACGGATGAGCAAATAGAAGATTTAACAGCAAATATAAAAGAAGTGGTAGCTAAAGGAGAGAGAGTTTTAGTTACAACTCTAACTAAAAAAATGGCGGAGGAACTTACAGCATATCTTACTCAGAAAGATATTAAAGTAAGATATATGCACTCAGATATAGAAGCTTTAGATAGACTTGAAATAATTAGAGATTTAAGACTTGGTAAATTTGATGTATTAGTTGGTATTAACTTATTAAGAGAGGGGTTAGATATACCAGAAGTATCTCTTGTTACAATTCTTGATGCAGACAAAGAGGGATTTTTAAGAAGTGAACGTTCACTAATACAGACAATAGGTAGAGCTGCAAGAAATTCAAATGGTCGAGTTATAATGTATGCAGATGAGTTAACAGAGTCAATGGAAAAGGCAATACATGAAACTAATAGAAGAAGGAAAATACAAATGAAGTACAATGAGGAACATGGAATTGTTCCACAAACAATTAAAAAGGCAATTCAAGATAAAGTTAAAGCTACATTTGCACAAGAGGAGGAAAATGAAAAAGTAAAAATTAATAAAGGAGAGAGTATAGAGCAATCTATTGAAAGATTAACAGAAGAAATGATGTCGTATGCTAGAAAATATGAATTTGAAAAAGCAGCAACAATAAGAGATTTTATACAAAAATTAAAAAATATGGAATAAAAGAAGTATTAAAATAAGTAGGTGGTATATAATGGGGTACATAATAATTGATAAAATAAAAAACAATAATAAAAAGATAATGATATTTATTGAGGGAACAATACTTAAACCAAAACATAATAATTTTTTCTCTAGAATACATATATTAGGTTATGTTCCAATTAAAAATGCCATAGAAACTCTAAGAAAATGGCAAGAAGAAGGCTATGAAATAATATACTTAACTTCTTTAAGAGGAAGACAGGCAATGAAAATGGCAAGACATATAGATGAATTGGGCTTTGAAGGCTCAATGGTAGGGTATAGACAATCAAGACAAAGTTATGCTACTTTAATAAAAGAAGAAATGCCAGATATTTTTATAGAAGATGACTGTGAAAGTGTTGGTGGAGAAACCTCAATGTGTTATGAAGAATTAAGTGAAGAAATAAAAGAGAAAATTAGATTAATTAAGGTAAAAGAATTTGAAGGAATAGATGAAGTTAAATTATACTAGGATAAAGTTTATATCCTAGTTTTTTTGTTTAGGTTATTTTGCAATTATAATTTTTAATAATTATTATTCTGTTTGTTCTATTTTATATTATTCCACATATATATTACTAGGTGATAAACATGGAAGATAAAGCTAAAAATTTAAGAGAACAAAATATTGTAATTCAAAACAGAGAAAAATCTGTAATAACAGGAGTGGAGGATATATTATCCTTTGATGATGAATTAGTAATTGTAAAAACTGAGCTTGGAATGTTAACTTTAAAGGGAGAAAACTTAAAAATGAATAAGTTAAATTTAGAAAACAATGAACTAATTGTAGAGGGGAGAACTTCTGCTGTTTGTTATTCAGATGCTGTTGAAAACAAGAAACAAGGATTTATGAATAAGATATTTAAGTAATGTCTGTAACTTACCAATTAACTAAATTTGTAATATTTTTTATACTTGGAATTATAATATCTTGTATTTTTGATATATTTAGAACTTTACGAAAGATTAAGAAAAAGAATTCTATATATGTTGTTATGATACAAGATATTATATTTTTTATCATAATAACTTTTATAACTATAATATACTTACTACTTGTTTTAAGGGAAGAAATAAGAGCATATATGTTTTTTGCAATAGGACTTGGAATATTATTTAGTAGAAAAGTAATAAGTAAATATTTAATGAACTTATATTACAGAATATATATGGTATTAAGAGGGATAATTCTTTTTATATTTATTCCAGTCGAATTAAATTTTATTGTTATCTACAAATTATTTAAAAAAATAATGGAAAAATGTTGCAAATTGTTTTTCCTTATGATAAATTTAAAATGTAAACTACTAAATGTTTTAAAGACTACTAGAGATAATTTGAAGAGAAGAGGTTTAAAAAATAATGAGAGGTAATCGTAGGGTTGTAAAGAAGGTTAAGAAAAAGAAGGGGGTACAATTGTCTCATATTGTGACAATTGCTTTTGTCGTGTATTTTGGATACACATTCTTCTCTCAACAATTAAAAATTAATAGATATAACTCTCAAATTGAAATGTATAACAAAGAAATTGAAGCAAAGCAAAATTTAGTAGAATATTACAATGCACAAAATGAAAATATATCATCAGATGAATACATTGAGTCGGTTGCAAGAGAAAGACTAGGACTTGTTAAACCGTATGAAACAGTATACATAGATGCAAATAAATAGAATAGAGTAGCCAAAAATTAATTTGACTGCTCTATTTTTTTAAATGTTACAGTTACAGAATAATTATCTGTAGAGGAGTAAATTTTAATATCATAACCAGTGGTATTAATAAATTTTAAATCTAAATCTGGATAATATACAGTTGCATCTTTATCTTGTGGTACATAGTATACACGCCTACTATGAGGATGTCGTTCAGTTATTTGCATATTAGACAGTAGTGCTACGTTGTATACTGTACTACTAATTTGACACATTCCTGCACCTGCAATTTGTATTATCTTACCATTTGAGTCAAAACCATTTGCTTTTTTATATCCATTTTCTTCGCCCATTGGTCCAACAGTATTATTAAATGAAAATTCTTCACCAGCTTTTAAAGTGGTGTTATTTAAAATTTCTGTTGCTTTTTGAATATTAAACATTCTGTTTTCAGAATTATCATAAAGAGTTGAAGTAAAAGAGGCAAGTTCGGTTTCTACAAATACTGGTTCTTTCTCAATAGGAGTAGAAGAACTATCATTTACTTCATTTTCAAGTATTGTATTATCTGTGGAGATAGTTTCATCAGTATTGAATATATTTTTAGATAATATAACTTTATATATTACATATAATATCAATATAACAAGGATTAAAATACCTATCACAGATAATATTTTTTCAAATATGTTATTATTAGTTTCTTTATCCATAATTTTTTTCCTCAAATATATTATTTGAAGAATTATTAAAAATATGATTATTTTCAAACAGTTTGCAAAAAATCTTGACAAAAAATGTAAACTATGTTAAAATCATTTAGTCAAAAATCAATAATGGTTAAAAATAATTAAATAACCATTTACTATTAAATTTAATAATATAATAGAAGGGAGAGAAGGCCATGCAATTACTTAAAACAAGTGAGGAGGACAAATATAATATTATACTTAATGAAAAAGAAACAGATAATATTAAAGTTCTACTAGATGCACCAATAGATTGCAGAAACGCAAAACTATGCTATTGCATTGAGCAAGCTTTACCAATGAATTTTAACGAATTTAAAACTAAAAGACCAATGATTATTAACATATCAGCACGGATATAATTATATTGCTTCAGTGGTAAAAGCACAGCAGATAGACATTAAGTTTAAGAAACCTAGCGAAAGCATATTAAAATTTACTAGTATTTTATTTAAAAACGAAGAGTCATATAGAAAATGGAAAAGTAATAATAGACATTTTCACAAATTACAAAAGACGTTAAATAATAAAGTGGAAGTATTAGTTATGAATTTAAGCTTATATGAAGAAATTAAATTAGCATTAGATGAAAATGTAACAATATTATTTTCACTTAGTGGATTTGAGTATTTTCTAAGAAAAACAGTAAATATGCTTAAAGAATGTTTTCAAAATTAATATCCCTAATATTATGGGATATTTTTTTAATTCTATAGCGCATAAAAAAGTGGAGGTGTTAAATCTCCACTTTTATATTATAATCTTCAAGCCAATATTCAATTTGTATGATATAGGCAAGAGTTTGAGGGTAAGTCATTAACTGACCAAATAGATTTTCTGTTAATTCCTCTCCATGTGTATCCATTATGTGTCGTATATAGTCTATATTTAGTATTTCATGTATTCTTGAAGCAGGGTTATCAATAATTTTTCTTAGTTCTTCTTCAACAAATTCTAAATATTTTCTACTATATGTTTTGGGAAATGGAGATTTTTTTCTTTGAGATATTGAAATTGGAATATCATCTTTAAATGCAAATCTAAGTAAGCATTTTTCAGTTGGGGTAGAAGAAACATTAAGACCTAGTTTATCCTTTCCAGTAATAGTATAGACATATTCAAATATCCTATAATCTGAAAATGGCATTCTAACATCAAGATTAGAAAGTCTAGCAGTTCTTTCTGTTCTCTCAATTAAGGTATTCATAAAATATTTTATTGTTAAGTAATTAATCTCTTTAAACTCATTTTCAAAAGGAGAAGAAGAAATATGTTCTACTCTTTTTAAGGTGTTTTGCTTAGAAGTTAGAATATAGTTATTTACATCTTCATTTTCTACAAGACCTTTTTTAATTAAATTTTGTCTTAGATTTTCAGATAAAGCCCAAGGAAATCCGTTAGCATTTTTTAAATGTTCTCTGTAAAACCAAGGGTATCCTGCAAATATTTCATCTGAACATTCTCCAGATAGTGTAGTTCTTTCTCCACATTGAGAAAGTTTCTTACAAAATACATACATTGAACTATCTATATCTGCCATACCTGGCATACTTCTTACATCCATTGAAATACGCAAACTATCAAAAAGTTCTTTTTGCGTAACATCTAGATTTGTATGACTAACATCAAGACTACCAGAAGCTACTTTTACATAGTCACTATCTTTACTTTGTTGGTAAGAACTAGCTTTAAAATCTTCATCATTTCCTTCGTAATTAATGGAATATGTTTTAATTCCTGGTTTAAAATCTGAGGCAAGTTTTGTAACTATTGTTGAGTCTAAGCCACCAGATAAAGTAGAGGAAATATCTTCTTTCATTCTAATCTTTGTACTATCAGTAACTAGTTCTTTTATATTAGTAATTATTTCTTTTTCAGAATCTTCTAATTTCTTTTCTTTTAAATCCCAGTAATTTACCTTTTTAAGACAATTATTGTCAAAAACTAGATAGTTACCTGCCTCAAGTTCAAAAATGTTTTTAAAGTATGTTTTTGAAGGAGTGTGAGCAGGTCCTAAAGCAATCATTTCCAAAAATTCTTCTTTGCTCATTATTGGCTCTATAACTTTGGAATTTAGTATATCTTTTATGCTTGATGCAAATACAAATGATTTACCATTTTGACTGTAGTACATAGGTTTTACACCAAGTTTGTCTCTTGCAATAAATATGGTATTTCCATCATAGATTGCAAAAGCAAAATCTCCATTAAGATATGCTAACATTTTTTCACCAAAACTTACAAATAAATCTAGTAATACTTCTGCATCTGTTTCATAATTTTCTTTTCCAATAACGGCTTTTATATTATCTATGTTGTATATAGTGCCATCATATAGGATAGAGTAGTTTTTTCCATTAATTTCTTTTTCAAGTAAATCGCCAGTAAGCTTAAGTTTAGTATCTTTTTTTATTCCATAAATTGTACTCATTAATTTTTTTCACCTCATTTAAAATTATGTAGCTAAAAATTAAATTATGCATCAAAATAATATTATAGTTAAAATTTTGTGAAATTAGTTGAAAAAAGTCTATTTTTTATATACTATAAAATTAAGGTGTATATAAGGAGGGGGTTATATGGAAAATAGAGAAAAAACAGGATGGAGTTTAATTATGCTTATTCTTGTTATATTAGTTATGTCATTTGCTATTTTCTTTGTTTCTCGCATATTTAATAATAGTGAACAAGATAAGGCGTCAGAAGAAGCATTTAAGTTAAATGTATATTCGTATTATTTGCAAGTAGAAGATTATAAGGCTCAAAGAGCAAATGATACCAATTTTTCTGTAGATGAACTAGATGTTTGTGGTGTAGATATGAAAGAAGTAATACCAGACATTAAAGAAAGAGACTTATCTAAATTTAAAATTGAAGATGGAAATATTATATACATCGGTGTAGATGAAAATGAAGCAAAATGGACTAATGAAGTAAAAATATAAGTAGTGTGAAAAGAGGAATTAGATAGTATGAGAATGTATGATATAATTGAAAAAAAGAGAGATAAGCATGAACTCTCTAAAGAAGAAATTGAGTTTTTTGTAAATGGCTATAGTAAAGGAGAAATACCAGATTACCAAATGTCTGCACTTTTAATGGCTATTTATTTGAATGGAATGACAGCAGAAGAATTAAAAGATTTAACTTTTGCAATGACAAATTCAGCAAAAGTTCTAGATTTATCTTCAATTAAAGTTCCTGGAAAATATATTGTAGATAAACATTCAACAGGGGGCGTAGGAGATAAAGTAACTCTTATTGTTTTGCCTATAGTTGCATCTTTGGGTGTTGGTGTATGTAAAATGAGTGGTAGAGGACTTGGTTTTACTGGAGGTACAGTAGATAAACTTGAGTCAATAGTAGGGTATAATGTTAATATTCCTATCAATGATGCAATAGATCAAGTAAGAGATATAGGACTATGTTTAATTGCTCAAAGTTCTGAAATTGCAATAGCAGATAAAAAAATATATGCTTTGCGTGATACTACAGCAACAGTTGAGTCAATTAACTTAATAGCTTCCTCAATAATGTCTAAAAAATTAGCATCAGGAGTAGATAGAATACTTTTAGATGTAACAGTTGGAACTGGTGCTTTCATGAAGAATTTAGATGATGCAAGAAAATTATCTAAGACTATGGTAGATATTGGAAATCTTGCAGGAGTTCAAACAAAAGCAGTTATAACTTCAATGAGTGAACCGTTAGGTAGAAATGTAGGAAATGCACTTGAGATAAAAGAAGTAATTTCTTTCTTGCTTTCAGATGAGGAAACTCTATTTAGTGATGAAATACGAGATTTAAGAGAGATAATTTTTGAGATTTCAGCTCAGATGATAAAAATGTCTGGAGTATGTGAAGATATGGATAAAAATAGAGAAGATATTAAAGAGGCAATTTTATCCCATAAAGCATATAATAAATTTATAGAACTTGTGAAAGCACAAGGAGGACATATTTGTAGTGCATATATGGACTGGCTAGGCACAAATATGGATATGCCAGTTTTAAATGATAAAGTTAGGTATTTAAAAGAAATACATGCTCAATCATCTGGTGCTATTATCTCTATAGATAGTAGAAGAATAGGAGAAGCTCTAGTAGCACTTGGTGGTGGTAGAGAAAGAAAAGAAGATAACATAGACCCAGCAGTAGGTTTTGAATTTGCAAAGAAAGTTGGAGATAAAGTAGAAGAAGGAGATACAATATTAACTGTACTATATAATGATAAAGCTAAATTTGAAGATGCCTATGAATATATTGAAAATGCTATATTTATAGATAAAGTAGATGATGAGGTTACTGCTTCTTTAAAGAATAAACCTCACATTTTGGATATAATAACAGAATAGTAAATTAATGGAGGTAAGAAAAATGGTAAAAGAAATAAAACTTAAAAAATGTAATATTTGTGGAAAGGTTATAGAAGTTACAAATGATGAACCAGTAATGTGTTGTGGTCAAGAAATGGTAGATGTTAAACCTAATAGTGTAGACTGTGCAATAGAAAAACATATCCCAACATATACAGTAAATGGAGATGAAATTGAAGTTACAGTAAATCATGTAATGGAAGAAGACCATTATATTGAATGGATAGCTATTGCAACAGAAGATAAAGTAGAAAAAGTAGAGTTACAACCATCACAACAAGCAAAAGCGGTGTTTAAATATGTAAGTGGTGCAAAACTATATGCATATTGTAATAAACATGGACTTTGGACTAAAGATGTTGAGTAGTTTAAATTAAAAGGTGAAACAAATGCGTTTCATCTTTTTTTGTCAAAAAAATAGAATAAATTAAGTATTTTAAAGTAGTTTTAATTAATTTGGTATTTATTCATTTTTCTTGAATAATAAATAAATTTATAGTAAAATATATATGTATAAAACATAGGATAGAAGTATTCTATGTTTAAAATTATGTATAGAGGTGTAGAATGGAAGAACAAATAAATTTTTTTGACAGTAATGATAAAAAAATAGATGAAGTAAAGACTGAAATAGAAAAACTTAGAAAAGAAATAGAATATCACAATAGACTATACTATGAACAAGATGAACCAGAAATCTCAGATTATGAGTATGATAAACTAACACAAAGACTTAGAAAGCTAGAAGCAGAACATCCTGAACTTGTAACTAAAAGTTCACCTTCACAAAAAGTTGGTGGAAAGACTAAAAATATTTTTACACAAGTAAATCATGAGGTTCAAATGCAAAGTCTTCAAGATGTATTTACATTGCAAGATGTAGAAGCTTTTGTAGATAAAGTACATGAAGAATATGGCAACAATATTGAATTTAGTGTTGAAACTAAAATTGATGGTTTGTCTATTTCACTTGAATATGAAAATGGAATTTTAGTAAGAGGCTCAACACGTGGAGATGGTTTTGTAGGAGAAGATGTAACTCAAAATATTAAACAAATTGAAGCAATTCCACAAAAGTTAAAAAATCCAGATACAGTAGAAATTCGTGGAGAAGTATATTTACCTCGTAAAGAATTTGAAAAGATAAATGAGGAATTAGAACTTCGTGGAAAGCAAGTTTTATCTAATCCAAGAAATGCTGCTGCTGGTACTCTTAGACAATTAGATAGTGAACTTGTTAAAAATAGACATTTAAGTGTGTTTGTATTTAATGTACAAAAAGGAATGAACTTTAGTAAACATTCACAGTCTTTAGATTATCTTAAAGATAGTGGAGTAAAAGTTATTGAAAAAAGATTTCTTTGTAAAACTAAGGAAGAAGTTATAGATGCTATTAACAAAATTGGACAAATGCGTGATACATTAGAATATGATATAGATGGTGCAGTAGTTAAAGTAGATGATTTACATATTAGACAAGAAATGGGTCAAACTGTAAAAGTTCCAAAATGGGCAGTAGCATATAAATATCCTCCAGAACAAAAAGAAACTAAAGTGCAAAATATTGTACTTCAAGTAGGTCGTACTGGTCAGGTTACACCTGTTCTAATAATAGAGCCAGTAAGAGTTGCAGGAAGTATTATTTCTAAAACTACACTACATAATTTTGACTTTTTAAAAGAAAAAGATATTAGAATTGGCGATACTGTAGTAATACAAAAAGCAGGAGATGTAATTCCTGAAGTAGACCATGTTGTACTCTCTAAAAGAGATGGTACACAACAAGAATTTGAAGTCCCAACAGTATGTCCTGTATGTAATGAAAAACTTGAAAAAGAGGAGGGGGAAGTAGCTCTTAGGTGTACTAATAGCGAATGTCCTGCACAAATTTATAGAAGTATAACTCATTTTGTATCAAGAGATTGTATGGATATATCTGGAATGGGAGATTCTATTGTAGATAAATTAATAGAAAAAGACCTATTAAAAGATGTAGCAGATATATATTATTTAACATATTCAGATTTCTTATCTTTGGATAAGATAAAGGACTTATCTGCAAATAATCTACTTACAGCAATAGAAAACTCAAAATCAAATACATTAGATAAGTTAATCTTTGGACTTGGAATAAGACATATAGGAAATAAAGCTTCTAAAATACTTGCAAAGAATTTTGAAGATATACATGCAATAGAAAATGCTAGCTTAGAAGAACTTAATAGCTTAGGAGATTTCGGCGAAATAATGGCAGAGTCAGTATTTGAATTTTTCTCAAAAGAAGAAACACATAGAATTATTGAAAAGCTTGAAAATGCAGGTGTAAATATGAAAGGTATAAAAGAAGAAAAAAGATCACAAGCATTTGAAAATATGACAATATGTGTAACAGGCTCTTTTGAAAATTATTCAAGAAATGATATAACTAAAATGATTGAAGAAAACTCAGGAAAAGCATCAAGTTCTGTATCTAAAAAAACTTCTTTCTTAATTGCAGGGGAAAATGCAGGTTCAAAACTTACTAAAGCACAAGAACTTGGAATTGAAATTAAATCTATAGAAGAATTTATTAAAATGGTAGAAGAAGGGAAATAATAATGAATCCGTTAATTAAAACACTTAGTAATAGTAGTAATTATAAGTCATTAATTACTAAAATGAAAGATAGTGATATAGATAAATTAAGTATAGTAGGCCTTACTGATAGCAGTAAGGCTTGGATGCTTTACGGAATTACTAAAGATACAGATAAAAGCTCAATAATGGTTTGTACAAATATCTTTCAAGTAAACAAGGTAATACAAGATTTAAAATTCTATTCAGATGATATTGAAGTAGTTTATCTTCCTGCACGTTCATTGCAATATTATGATATTGAAGCAGAATCTAAAGATATTGCTAATCAGAGAATGTATGCAATAGAAAAAATACTTAGTGGAAAAAGAGTTATTGTAGTTACTACAATAGATTCCCTACTAGTTAAGATGTTTCCTAATGCTAGATATAAAGGAGAAGAATTTGAAATAAAACAAGGGGATACGTTAGAGATATCTAAAGTGGTAGATAAACTTTCAAAATTTGGATTTGAACGTACAGAAAATGTTGAGGGAAAAGGACAGTTTGCTGTTCGTGGTGGAATAATAGATTTATTTTGTATAAATAACGATTTACCATATAGAATAGAATTTTTTGGAGATGAAGTAGACAGCATTAGAACTTTTGATACAATAACACAAAGAAGTATTGATACAGTTAAAAAGATAGATATGTCTCAAGTATCCGAAAACTATGTTACAAAGGAAAAAATAGAAAGTGTAATTAATCAACTAAACGAGTTTGCAAAGGATGATAATCTCTCAAAAGAACTAAGGGCAAATATTCTAGAAGATATAGAAAAAATAAAAAATAATTCTTTAGAGAATTTAATAGATAAGTATTTTAATCTTTTAGTAAATAGACCAGATTGCTTATTAGATTATTTAGAAGATTTCAATATTTTTATAGATGAACCAACAAAATGTAGGGAAAAAGCAGTAAGTATACAATCAGAAAACATAGAAACAATTAAGGTACTGGCAGAAAGAGAATATATACATATTCCGTTTGTTAATACATATTTAACTTATGAAGAAATAGAAGAAAAAATAGAGGGAAATATTGAAACAGTTTATCTTGAAAGAATAAGTATAGATAAAGTTGTTCATAGAAATAGACTAGTATATAATTTCAGTGTTAAAGAGGCTAATTTCTATAAGTCTTCAATGGAAGTTCTAAATTTAGATATAGAACACTCAAAAGACAAGGCTGTGTTATTAGTTTTTCCAACTGAGCAACGATATAACCAAATTAATAATTATCTAAAAGAAAATAATATAAAAGTAAAAGATATTCAAGATATTACTCAAGTAGACAAATTAGAAATAGGAAAAGTATATATTACAAAAGCTATTCTTTCAGGAGGATTTGCTTCAGATGAATTTGAAATACTTGTTATTGCAGAACCTGTAAGTGGCTTGAGTGCTACATCTAAGAAGATTAAAAAGACAAGTTTAGGTCAAAAGATAAATACTTATGCAGACTTAAATATAGGAGATTATGTTGTTCATGAAAATCATGGTATAGGTATTTATAGAGGAGTAGAAACTGTAAAAGTTGAAGATGTACAAAAAGACTATATAAAAATTGAATATTCAGATAAGGGAATGTTATATGTCCCAATTCAACAGTTAGACTGTGTTGGAAAATACGTTTGTGATGATGGAGCAAAACCTAAAATAAATTCTTTAAGCACTAAAGAATGGGAAAGAACTAAGGTAAAAGTACAGACTCATGTAAAAGAAATGGCAAAGGAACTTATGCTACTTTATGCTAAAAGAGAGAAAATGAAAGGGTATGCCTTTGGGGAAGATACACCTTGGCAAAGAGAATTTGAGGACTCTTTTGAATATGAACTTACTCCAGACCAAAAAACATCCCTTGAAGAAATTAAAGAAGATATGCAGTCAGATAAGCCTATGGATAGACTATTATGTGGTGATGTAGGTTATGGTAAAACAGAACTTGCTTTACGTGCTGCTTTTAAAGCGGTTATGGATAGTAAACAAGTAGCATACCTTGTTCCTACAACAGTTCTTGCTTTACAACAATATAATACCTTTGAAAAACGTATGAAACCATTTGGAATAAAAGTTGAGTTTTTAAGTAGATTTAAGACAAAAAAGGAACAAACAGAAATACTAAAAAAACTTGTTGATGGCAAAATAGATATTGTAATTGGAACACATAGAATATTATCTCAAGATGTATTTTTTAAAGATTTAGGTTTACTTATAATAGATGAAGAACATAGATTTGGTGTTAAAGATAAAGAAAAAATAAAAATTATTAAAAAGAATGTAGATGTACTTTCAATGACAGCTACACCAATACCTAGAACATTACACATGTCTATGATTGGAATTCGTGGAATGAGTACACTTACAGAGCCTCCAATGGAAAGATTACCAGTACATACTTATGTATTAGAATATGATGAAAAAGTTGTTAAAGAGGCAATAGAAAAAGAGTTGCTTCGTGATGGGCAAATTATCTACTTAAATAATAGAGTATCAAAAATAGATGATATTGTAGGAAAACTAAAAAAACTTGTTCCTGAGGCTAGAATTTCATCTGCACATGGACAAATGCCTGCTGAAATGGTTGAAGATATTATGTTACAATTTATTAATCATGAAATAGATATAATAGTTTGTACTACAATATTAGAGTCAGGTATTGATGTTCCAAATGCGAATACTTTAATTGTAGAAGATGCAGATGAGTTAGGACTAGCTCAACTATATCAAATACGTGGTAGAGTAGGTAGGTCAAGTAGACTTGCTTATGCATATATTACATATCAAAAAAATAAAATAATATCTGAAATATCTCAAAAGAGATTAAAAGCAATAAAAGATTTTACTGAGTTTGGTAGTGGCTTTAAAATTGCTTTAAGAGACCTCGAAATTAGAGGTGCTGGAAATTTACTTGGAAAAGAGCAACACGGACACATGGCAAAAGTAGGATATGAATTATATCTAGCATTATTAGAGAAAGCTATAAGAGAGGAAAAAGAGGGAATTGATGTTGCCTCAGCTAAAAAAGAGATTACTAAAGAAGTAAAAATTGATATTAATGTATCTGCATATATAAGTGATACATACATAAAAGATTCTGTTCAAAAAATAGATATGTATCAAAAAATATCTGATATAAAAAATCAAGAAGAATCTTTAGAAGTAGTAGATGAGTTACTAGATAGGTTTGGAGATATTCCTAAAGAAACAGAAAATTTAATAAAAATTGTGGAAATAAGAAATAAAGCTAGAGAGCTAGGAATAACAAGGATATTTGCAAATGATAGAATGATAAAATTTGAGCCTATGAATTACAAAATCTCATTGACAAACAATGTTACTAATGATATACTAGTCCGTGTACAGTTAGAGATTAATAAATTAGAAAAGACTATTAAGGAAAAGGGGTAAAAGTATGAGAAAATTAAAATCTAAAAATGGAAATGAAAGCAGTATTATTATTGTAATACTTGCCCTTCTACTAGTTGTTGTTCTTGCAATAGTAGGAGTGATTGTTGCAAAAGACAACAAAGGATTAGCTACATTTGATGGAGGAAAAGTAACTAAAGCAGAATATAAGATATATTATCAAATGTTCTCATCTTATCTACAATTATATGGATATTCAGCAGATGAGATACCACAACAAATATTATATAAGGCTGCACAAGATAAAATGATTTTAACAGATGCTAAAAAAGCAGGAGTTAAATTAACAAAAGAAGATAAAGAAGAAGTAGATAATATCTTTGCTGATGAAAGTTATGTTGAATACTTCCAACAATTAGGTTTTGACCTAGATGATTTAAGACAAATTTATTACAATGACTATATAATAGAAGATTATATAGAGAAATTAGCAAATGAAGCATCTGATGAAGATGTTAAAGCATATATCCAATCTAAATATGATGAAGGAGAAGATATAGATATGAATGAGTATGACACATCTCACATTCTATTCTCTTTCACAAACGATGATGGTAGTGCTATGACTGATGAGCAAAAAGCTGAGTTAAAAACTAAGGCAGAAGAAGTTTTAACTAGAGCAAAAAATGGAGAAGATTTTGCAGCACTTGCATCAGAATTTTCACAAGATGAAGGAACTGCTTCAGAAGGTGGAAAATATTTAATGTATAATGATGGCTCTACTGTTCAAGCATATATAGATGCAGTTTTAACTTTAAATGAAGCTGGACAAATCTATGATGGAATTGTAGAAAGTGAATATGGATACCATATTATAAAATTAAATGCTATCAATAACGATGGAAGAATTAAAAGCCAAAATGAAAGAAAAGAATATGCAAATACTCTATTCGATAATGCAGATACAGAGAAAAATCTTGTAATAAATGAAGAATTATTAAAAGAATTTGTACTAGAATTAAATCCATCAGCTTATGATGAGGATACAAGCTCAAGCACAGACACAACAAATACAACTGATGGTGGAACAAGTACAGTAACAGTTGATGAAAATGGTATGTCATCATCAAGTGATGATGGTTCTGTAGTTGTAACAACTCAACCAGCTGAATAGGAGAAGAAATGAATACAATTTTTAGCAAAACAAATGATAAAGTTAAATTTATCAAAAGTTTAAATGAAAAGAAGTTTAGAATTAAAAACAACTCTTTTTATTTAGAAGGTGTAAAAGTTGTAAACGAAGTATTAGATAAAGCGATAGACATTAAGTTTATCGCTTATTCTAAATCTATTTTATTTGCAACAAACGGTGGAGAAAAACTCTTAGAAAGAATTGAAAAAAGTAATATTGAGGCTTTAGATTTTGAACAAAATACTTTTAAATATATGACAGACACCGTAAATCCTCAAGGAATACTTGTAGTATTAGATATTCCTAAATATAATTTAATTGATGAGATAAAAAAAGAAGAAAATAATATTTTAATATTAGATAAAGTTCAAGACCCAGGAAATATGGGAACTATTATAAGGTCTGCAAATGCTTTTGATGTTAATGTAATAATATGCACAAAAGATAGTGTAGACTGTTATAGTCCAAAAGTTCTTCGTTCTACAATGGGAGGAATTCTTAATACTAAAATAATATATGTAGAGGATTATGACTTTATAGACGTACTAAAAAAGAATAACTATAATATTGTTGCAACTAGTTTAAAAAGTACACATTCATTAGATAACTTAGATTATAACAACAAATATGCCTTTGCTATGGGAAATGAGGCAAATGGAATTTCTAAAGAATTAGAGGGTAGAGCAGACATTACTGTAAAAATTGATATGGAAGAAAAAATAGAATCACTAAATGTTTCAGTGGCAACTTCTATTATTTTATATGAGCAATATAAAAATAAAAAACGTTAATATTTAAGTAAAAAACATCTAGCATAACACTAGATGTTTTTGTTTATTTAAGTATGGCTTAGTTCTTCATTATTTATTGGAGCATATAAAGCTATTGCACCAAGTCCACATAATCCAACTAGAATAAATATTATTCTACTAATTACACTTGTCATTCCGCCAAATATTGAACCTATTAAGTCCATCTTAAATATACCAAGTATTCCCCAATTTATTGCACCAATAATAATTAGGGTAAGCATTATATTGTATAAAGCCTTCATATAAGTACCTCCATGACAATATTATGTCTTTAATATTATGTGTCAATAAAATTAATGTATAACATATTTTTGTATTATTTCTAAAAATTTTATAGAAGTTGTTGTTTCGTTTTTTTCATTATTCTTGTTATCTGTTGTATATATTCTATCTATTCCTGGAAGAATTGTTTTAAGAGGAGTTAAATTTGAAAGATTTTTTTGCGTTGGAAGAAGTGAGTTTATTATTATAAACACTAAAAAATATGAATAAATAATTTTTTTAAATCTAATTTTCAATGAATATCACCTAAAATTAGTATGAGTATTTTTTACAAATTTAAAATAATAAAAAAGTTGAAAAATGGTACTAGATAAATTAATACATTTTTTGCGTATAATTTGTATTAAAATTTTATTAGGTGGTTGATTTGAAAAATATTAAATTATGTAGTTTTGTAGCAAACTATACTCATTCGTGTATTATTACAAGTAATTTTATATCTAAAGAATTTAAGGATGCAAAGGTTATATATATAAATGAAAATAGTCAAAAAGAAAAATTAGAAAAAATAGTAAATAAATATTTTAAAAATTTGAATAAAGAAATAATTTATATGGAATGGTTAAATGAAGAAGTAATAAATGACTATGTGAGTGAAAATATAATATTAGTCGTAAATGGAAGTGAGTCTTTTATAACTAAAGTAAATAGTTATATATCCTTTATTAAGCACAACGTACTTGTAATTAATTGCTATAACATATCTCAAATAAAGAGTAATATTTCAGATATAGTTATGGTACATGATTATTTTTTAAATACAGAGGGCGTTAAAAGTATTAATGCTTGTTAAATTTATATAAATATTATATAATGTTTTCATAAAAGGTGGTGGGATGATGAAGTCTCCTTTTAAGAAAATAAAAATAATCATTTTTGCTATACTTATTGTTGTACTAGCAGTTAGTGCGTATTTTATTGAGGATGGATATAAATTATATAAAAGTGTAATACAGAAACAATCAATAGAAGATAAAGTAAAAGAAATGCAATCAGAAGATGAATATGTAAAAATAGATGAAATATCTAACTATATGAAAGATGCTGTAATTTCTATTGAGGATAAAAGATTTTATGAGCATTTTGGAGTAGACTTGTATTCTATTGCAAGGGCTTTTATTGGTAATTTACGTAGTAAAGAACTTTCTAGTGGTGGTAGTACCATAACTCAACAACTTGCAAAAAATATGTATTTTTCTCAACAGAAAAAATTAGTTAGAAAAATTGCAGAGATATTTGTTGCGCTAGATTTGGAAGAAAAATATGAAAAGGATGAAATACTAGAATTATACTTAAATATAATATATTTTGGCGATGGATATTATGGAGTTAAAGAGGCATCAAATGGATATTTAGACAAAGAGCCTAAAGATTTGACATTATATGAAGCATCTCTACTTGCAGGAATACCTAATGCACCAAGTGTTTACCAATTAAGTAATGATAACCCATATACATATCAAAGACAGAAATTAATTTTAGAAGCATTACTAAATTCACAAAAAATATCTCTTGAAGAATATAATGCAACTATCCAACAAATAAATGGGTTAAGTTAATAAATGAAATTTAAGTAATATAACATTATATAAATATTGTAAATTTACATAATATGTGATATAATTTAAAAGTCTAAAAGGAGAAAAATAATGGATATTGAAGAATTATATACATATCTTTTATCTGCATTTGAAGGTAAAAGTTTTGAAAATATATTATTAAATAAAAGAAACGCTGATGGAAAAGATTCGTTTAATGATGAACAAAGAAAAAAGATAATTGAAACTATGAATACAGATAAGTATAGTCAAGTAATGAGCAAACTTTCAAGAAGTTTTATGACAAATCTTGCAAAAGGTACTAAAACAAATAAATTTTCTAAGGAAGATTGCAATAAAATACTTGAAATATACCAAAAACTTATTGAAAACATATCAAATTATGATATGAGTTATGAAAAAATAGCATTAGAGCATTTTACCAATGTTAGAAACTTTATATCTGAATATACAGCTAATTTAGATAATGAGAATAATAATGAAAAAACTAGCACATACTCTCCACAATTTATATTAGAAATATTAAATGTACAAGAAAATGACATTAAAGGAACTTCATTAGACATTGGTTGTGGAAAAGATGGGATGCTAGTTAAATATCTAAATGAAAAAGGAATAAATGCTCATGGAATAGACATGGAATGTGAAGATAGCGATATGCTAGAACAAGAAGATTGGTTAGCAAAAGAATATCCAGAAAAAGAATACGATTTAATAACATCAAATCTTGCATTTACTAAAAAATTTAATGAAGCAAATTTAGAGGAAAATAATGATGTAGAATGTTATGAATATGCTACAACATATATGAAAATACTAAATTCTTTAAAGGTAGGAGGAGTTTTTCATTATGTTCCAGCTGTAACATTTATAGAGGAATTATTACCAGAAGATAAATTTGAAGTAGTTAATAGTTTTGTAGATGATAATATAATGAGAACCCAAATAAGAAGATTAAAATAGGTTAATAAGGCAGGTTATGTGTAATAATCTGTCTTTATTTGTGTATTAAAATTGAAATTATACATTTGTTCGTTTTAGCATTGCAAAAGATTTTATGGTATGGTATAATTATCTAGTCATTGGAAGGTGAATAAAAAAATGAATGATAAATTAGTAATACAAGGAGCAAAAGAAAATAATTTAAAAAATGTAAATTTAACAATACCTAGAGATAAATTAGTTGTTTTTACAGGTTTATCTGGTAGTGGTAAATCTTCTCTTGCTTTTGATACTATATATGCAGAAGGACAAAGAAGATATGTAGAGTCATTGTCTTCGTACGCAAGACAATTTTTAGGAATGATGGAAAAACCGAATGTAGAGTATATAGAAGGGCTGTCTCCAGCAATTTCTATAGACCAAAAGACTACTTCAAAAAATCCTAGGTCAACTGTTGGAACTGTTACAGAAATATATGATTATTTAAGATTATTATATGCACGTGTGGGTGTTCCTCATTGTCCAAATTGTGGTAAAAGGATAAAAAGACAGACTGTAGATGAAATAGTAGACCAAGTATTAGAATATGATGAGGGAACTAAAATATTAGTTATGACTCCTGTTATTCGAGGAAGAAAAGGAGAACATAGAGGTGTACTTGAAAGAGTATTAAAAGATGGATATATTCGTGCAAGGATAGATGGTATTACTTATGATTTATCTGAGAATATACCTGAATTAGATAAGCAAAAGAAACATAATATTGAAGTAGTTGTAGATAGACTTGTAGTAAGACCAGATATTAGACAACGTCTTGCAGATTCTGTAGAATTAGCTTTGAAATATGCAGAAAATTTAGTGATAATTTCAAAAGTAGATACAGAACAAGAACAAGTTTTCTCTCAAAATTATGCGTGTTCAGATTGCGGAATATCACTAGAGGAATTAACACCTAGAATGTTTTCATTTAATTCTCCATTTGGTGCATGTCCACATTGTACAGGACTAGGTGAGATATTAAAAATAGATAAAGATAAAATAATGCCAAATATGGAAAAACGTCTTTGTGATTACGGTTGTATAAAAGCATGGACAGGTGTAGGGCTATTTGTTGATGGAATAGCTAAGATGTACATTGAAGGGCTATGTAGACATTATAATGTAGATGTAACAACCAAATTAAAAGATTTACCAGATGAGTTTATGGATGTACTTTTAAATGGTAGTAAGGGAGAAAAAATTAAATTTGTACATAAAACTCGTAAAGATTATAAAGAGTTTGAAGAAGAATTTGAAGGAGTATTAAATACACTTCAAAGAAGATTTAATGAAACAAAGTCACAAGGTATGAAAACATACTATGAGGGATTTATGAGTGCAACTCATTGTAGTTATTGTGATGGTGCAAGACTTAAACCAGAGATACTTGCCGTAACTTTTGGTAAATTAAATATTCATGAACTATGTTGTAAAAATATATCTTACATAAAAGACTATATAAATAATGAGTATGAAAAACTTGGAAAGAAAGATAAATTAATTGCAGAACAAATTGTAAAAGAACTAAATTCAAGATTACAATTTTTAATAGATGTAGGACTAAGTTATTTAACTCTTGCAAGAAGTGCAGGAACTCTATCAGGTGGAGAATCTCAACGTATAAGACTTGCAACACAAATTGGCTCAGGACTTACAGGGGTATTATATATACTAGATGAACCAAGTATTGGACTACATCAAAAAGACAATGAAAAACTTCTTAATTCTTTAAAGAAAATGAGAGATTTAGGAAACACTCTAATTGTAGTAGAACATGATGAAGATACAATGAGAGAGGCAGACTTTATTGTAGATATTGGACCAGGTGCAGGAGTTCACGGAGGAGAAATAGTATATGCTGGTGAGCCAAAAGATATAGTAAATTGTGAAAATTCTATTACGGGAAAATATTTAAGTGGAAAATTAGCAATTCCTATACCTGCTAAAAGGAGAAAAACAGAAGTAGGATATTTAGAAGTAAAAGGTGCACAAGAGCATAATTTAAAAAATATTAATGTAAAAATTCCTCTTGGAGTATTTAACTGTGTCACTGGTGTATCAGGTAGTGGTAAATCTACATTAGTAAATGATATAATAGGAAAAGTTTTAGCTGTAAAACTAAATCGTGCTTATGAAAGACCTGGAAAATATAGTAAAATAAAAGGTGTAGAATTATTAGATAAAGTAATAGAAATAGACCAATCACCAATAGGAAGAACACCTCGTTCAAATCCTGCAACATATACAGGTATTTTTGATGAGATAAGAAATGTATTTGCAACAACAAATGAAGCAAAACTTCGTGGTTATTCTAAAGGAAGATTTAGTTTTAATATTCCAGGCGGAAGATGTGAAGCTTGTAGTGGTGATGGAATAATTAAAATAGAGATGAATTTCTTACCAGATGTATATGTACCTTGTGAGGTATGTAAAGGAAAAAGATATTCAAGAGAAACACTTGAGGTTAAGTATAAAGGTAAAAGCATTAGTGATGTTTTAGATATGACAGTTGAAGAAGGATTAGAATTTTTCAAAAATCATCCAAAGATAAAAAATAAATTACAAACACTTATGGATGTTGGACTTGGATATATAAAAATAGGTCAATCTTCAACAACTTTATCTGGTGGAGAGGCACAAAGAATAAAACTTGCTACAGAACTTTCTCGTAGGTCAACAGGAAAAACAATGTATATCTTGGATGAGCCAACAACTGGACTTCACATGGCAGATGTACATAAATTAATAAATATATTACAACGACTTGTTGATGGTGGTAATACACTTCTTGTAATTGAACATAATTTAGATGTAATAAAAAGTGCAGATAATATTATAGATTTAGGACCAGAGGGTGGAGATAATGGAGGAACTATAGTCGCTACAGGAACTCCAGAACAAATTTCAAAAGTAGAAGAAAGTTATACTGGCGAATTTTTAAGAAAAATATTGAAAAAATAAACAGGTGGAGATAAATCCACCTGTTTTATGTATGTGACTATATTAGTTACAGCAGCAACATAGTACCACTATAATAAGTATTATCCAGATACAACAGCAGTTATTTCCACCGCCAAATATGCCGTTTCCACAACCACCGCATCCGCCACAACCACCACATCCACATCCGTTTCCGCAATTGTTGCCACATCCGCATCTTTCATCCATCATGAAAATCACCTCACTTTGTAATATGTTAAACTTACTAACCACTCTCAAAGAATGTGTTAAAGTTTAGTGGTGTAGATGAATTTCTTTCTTTACAGATTAAGTATAAAACTATGAGTATTAATACAAGTACCATAATCCATACGAAATCTTCGTCATTTAGGCACATACATTTTCAACTCCTTTTTTTCACTAGTATTTAACACTAGCTTAATATAATATATTCAAAAAAAATAATTTGGTTACATATAGAGGTTGAATTATTATATTTTGATATGATATAATCTCAAAATAAAGAAAGGTGAATAATTTTGAAAAAAAATGAAGAAGTAGAGTTAGAAATAATAGATAACGGTATGAACTTCGAGGGGATTGCAAAAGTAGATAATAAAGTGGTGTTTGTTCCAGGTGCAATAAAGAATGAAAAAGTAAAGGCTCGTATAATTAAAGCAAATAATTCATATTGTATTGGAAAAATAGAAGAAATACTTGTAAAAGATAAAAGTAGAGTAGAACCTTTTTGTGAGGTTTTTAAAAGATGTGGTGGATGTTCAGGACAACATATTTGTTATGAAAAACAATTGGAGATAAAGAAAGATGTAGTAAAGAACACTCTAGATAAACAAAAAGTAGAATATAGTCAAGTAGCAGATGTGATAGGTATGGGTATACCTTTAAATTATAGAAATAAAGCACAATATCCAGTTAGAAGAACAATTGAAGGAGACGATAAGATAGGTTTTTATGCTAAACGTTCACATGAGATAATAGAAAATGAAAAATGCTATATTCAAAATGAGGATATAGATAAATTATCTAAAGAAGTATTCAAATTACTACTTTTAAAAGGCTTTACAGGATATAATGAGACAAATAATACAGGAGATATAAGACATATTCTTATTCGTAGAGGCTATCATACAGGCGAAATTATGGTAGTAATAATAGTAAATAATGAAGCTATTATGGATGATGTACGAATGGAAGAAATAGTAGATATTTTAAGTGAAAATAACGATAATATAAAGTCTATTGTAGTAAATGTAAATACATCAAAAACAAATGAAATACTAGGAGATAAAGAAAAATTATTATTTGGTTCAAAATATATAACAGATTATATAGGAGAATATAAATATTACATTAGTTCTAAATCATTCTTTCAAGTAAATACAGTTCAAGCGGAGGTACTATATAATACTTTAAAAAATGAGTTATCATTAAAAGGTGATGAAATTTTTTTTGATCTATATAGTGGTGTAGGCTCAATAGGAATATTTTTAAGCGATAAAGTTAAGAAAGTATATGGAATAGAAATAGAACCACAAGCAGTAGAAATGGCAAATCTTAATGTTAAAGAAAATAATGTAGAAAATGCAGAGTATATTGCAGGAAGTGTTGAATCTAAAATAATTGAGTATAAGCAAAGAAATATTCATCCAGACGTAATTGTAGTTGACCCTCCAAGAAAGGGACTAGACTTAGATTCAATAGAATATATATTACAATTTAAGCCTGAAAAAATTGGGTATGTAAGTTGCTCTCCTGCTTCTTTTGCTAGAGATTTAAGGTTACTTTCATCTCAATATTATGTTGATAGAATATTACCAGTAGATATGTTTCCAAATAGTGAACACGTTGAATGCATTACAGTGCTTAAATTAAAAAAGTAATATAAATGGGGAAGTTATGAAAATTATAAAATTTAATAGAAAATATTATAAACAAGTAAATGATATTTATAAAAACTCTTTTCCAAAGGAAGAAAGATATATTTCTTTAAATAAAATGTTAATGACTAAAGATACAAAACTATATTGCTTGGTCAATCAAGAGGAAGTATATGGCATTATTTACTTAATAGAATATCATCAAATGATATTTATATTATACTTAGCAATTAATACTAAAATACGTTCAAAAGGGTATGGAAGTTATATCTTAAAATGGTGTTTAGATACATATAAAGAAAAAGATATTTACTTAAATATTGAAGAAGTAAATGAAAGTAAAATAGATTATGAAATTAGAAAAAAACGTCAAAATTTTTATCTAAAAAATGGTTTTTTTGATACAGATTATATGAGTATAGAAGATACTCAAAATTTTAATATCTTATGTAACCATAAAGAGATAAATATTGAAAATTATAAAGCTTTAGATAAATTTGTTGCTAAGGTTTTAAATGAACCAATTTCAAATATAATAAAAAAAGAATAAAGTAAAATTCCCTTTCTAGCTAAGATGAAAAATTTTAGTTAAAAAGGGAATAAAAAATAGTTAGGGGATAATATGAACTTAGAGTTATTGAATAAAGAATATAGTAAAATGCAGTTAAAATATGGAGCTCCACAACTAGATTCCATATATAACGGAGGTTGTAGTTGCAATCCAGATATATGTTTTGTATTTATGAATCCTACAGGTAAGAATATTGCCTCAGCTAAAACTTGGAAAGGGTTAAAAGCTCCATGGATAGGTACAAAGGGTATATGGGATTTATTTTTTAACGTAGATTTAATGAATGTAGATATATACAACAAGATAAAAGAATTTAAACCAAATGATTGGACAGAAGATTTTGCAAGTAATGTTTATGAAGATGTAACAAATCATAATTTTTTCATAACAAATCTTGGAAAATGTACTCAGCTTGATGCAAGACCTATTCCAAATAATGTGTATTTGCAATATCTAGAACTTTTAGAAAAAGAAATAGATATTATTAAACCTAAAGTAGTGATATTATTTGGTAATCAAGTAAGCTCAATAGTATTAGGGCAAAACATATCTGTATCTAAGAGTAGAAAAAAGTTGTATACAAAAAATATCAATAATAATGAATATAAATTTTATAGTGTATATTATCCTGTAGGTAATGGTAGATATAATATAGATAAATCTATTGAGGATATTAAATGGATAATAGAAAATGAGTTAAAAAAGGAGAGTTAGCTTATGGCAGTAAATATAATATATTTTGTTCATGGAACAACCGTAGATAATGAAGCACATAAAGCTGCAGGGTGGAATGATGTTGAATTAAGTCAAAAAGGGATAGATAGAGTTAAAGCATTAAAAGAAAATATTAATATGGAAGAAATAGATATTGTTATTTCTTCAGATTTAACTAGAGCTATACAAACAGCAGATTATGTATTTAAGGGAGAAAAAGAGATTTTACATGATAGTAGAATTAGAGAATGTAACTATGGTACATTAAATGGTAAAGATTTAGACTGCGTGGTATATGAAGACCATATTAATGAATGTTTTGAAAACGGAGAATCATTACTAGATGTACAAAATAGGATGCAAGATTTCTGTAATTACTTAAAAGACAATTTTGAAGGTAAAACAGTAGCACTTGTTGCACATAAAGCACCTCAACTTGCACTTGAGGTATTAACTCATGGAAAAACATGGCAAGAGGCTATTGAAACAGATTGGAGAAAAACTAAAGCATGGCAACCAGGTTGGAGATATGTTTTAGAATAATATTTATAGGAGAAAGAAAATGGAGACATGTTTAACAGTAGAAGTAATAATACAAAAAGATAATAAAGTTTGTATGATAAAAAGAAAAAATACAGGCTATATGGATGGATACTATGCTTTTGTAGGTGGTCATGTTGAAAAAGGTGAATCATTGAAACAGGCTGGTATTAGAGAAGTAAAAGAAGAATGTGGTGTAGTAATAAAAGCAGAAGATATGAATTTTGTTTGTGGAATAAGAAATGGAAAAAGAGAGGATTATTTCAATTATTATTATGTCGTAAGTAATTTTGAAGGAAAATTGCAAAATATGGAAGAAGATAAATGTGAAGAAATTGTTTGGATAGATAAAAATGCTATACCAGATAATACAGTAGATAATGATAAACGAGCATTATATAATTATTTGAATAATATAAAATTAGATGAATATAACTTTTAAGGAGACATAAAGATTAAATGAATGTAATAAATATTTTAAGTGATTTAGTTAAATTTGATACTATAAAAGATAAAGAAAATGTTCAAATACTGGATTATATTGAAAATTATTGTAATAAACTAGGATTTAAAACTGAAATTAGAGATAAATATTTAGTATTAAATTATGGCACTAATCCTAAAATTGGATTTATAGGACATAGTGATACAGTAGAGTTTATTGAGGGATGGAAAACTAATCCACATATATTGACTCAAAAAGACAATATGTTATATGGTCTTGGTTCTTCAGATATGAAAGGTGGAATTGCTAGTTTTTTACAAGCAATCTCTGAAATAGATTTAAAAGAGTTAAAATATGGAATTAAGATAATTATAACTTATGATGAAGAAATTGGATTTAAAGGCATATATGAAGTCATTAACAGCAATATTACATTACCTGAATACTTAATAATTGGAGAGCCAACAAATAATGAAATTATGACTGGTTGCAAAGGACTTTTTTCATTAAGATTATTTACTAATGGTATAAAAGTACATTCTAGTACTCCACATAAGGGGAAAAGTGCTAATTCTTCAATGATAAGATTAATTGCAGAACTCGAAGATTATTATACAGAAAATATTAAAAATGATGAGAGGGATATTTATGAAGTACCTTTTACTACAATGAATGTTGGACTTATTAATGGCGGAAGTGCAATAAATTCAGTAGCGGCAAAATGTATGAGCTATATAGATTTTAGAACAGTGGATAATAAACATAGAGATATGCTAGAAGAAAAGATAAAACAATTATGTACTAAATATGATGGCAGTTATGAAATAGATGTTGATGTAAAAACTTTTAATAATGATATAGAATTTATTAAAGAGAAAAAGACTGCTGGATTTATGACAGAGGCAAGTTTTGTTGAAGGAAAGAGAATGATACTAGGTGTAGGCCCTGTTACAGCACATGAAATAGATGAACATATTAGTATAGAGAGTTTAAAAGAATGTGTAAAGCAGTATAAAAGTATAATACAAGAAGTTTGTAAATAAAAAAATAACTACGCAATTAATAGCGTAGTCATTTTTTTCCTATTTAGAGTAATTATCTATACAATTTTTAAATAAGTTTGCAATATCTTTATTTATTTTTTCTTGTGAATAGTTGTTTTTTGCATAATCTACTATTTTCTCACAATCAAAAGTTTTTGTTCCATCAAGTACATCTACAACTGCATCTGCAAGAGAAGAAGCATCATCTGTTGGAACTAGGATACCAAGGTCAGTTGTGTATGTTCCTGTTGTTCCTGCATCTGGGTCTAGTACGTTTTCATCATTTTTATATTCTTGAGAATATAATTTTTTTATTTCTTTACCTGTATTATTTAAGATATCTGGAATACCACCACCGTTTGTAGCAATTACAGGATGTCCACAAGCAAGACCTTCTACAACAACAAGTCCGAATGGTTCGTTTCTTGATGGTACAAGAGAAACATCAGATAAATTTTGTAATTTACAAATTACATCTGGAGTTTGTAAACCAACAAAATGTACATTTTTTAATTCTAAGTCTTTGGCTTGTTGTTTTAGTTGAGCATCTAATGCTCCTGAACCAACAATTACAGTCATAACTTTTTCACCTTTTTGTTGCATTTGTGCTTCATATTTTTTAGCAGAATCAAGAAGGACATCAATTCCTTTAAAGTCTGCAAATTTTCCTACGAAAGTAACCAATTTATCATAATCTGTTGGTACTTTGTTGTTTGGTGTATTAGCTGAAGTAAGAGTAGAGAAGAACTCATCTTTATCTACATCATCTATCAAGTGATAATAATCTGTGTTATATCCATTTTTAATGAAATGAACTTTTTCAGATAAACCAGGGAATAGAGTATTAAATTTATTTTCTTGGTCTTGAGATATAACAATAATAGCAGAACTATCTTTAGCAGATTTTTCAGCTCTTATTTTGTAATAGTTATATTTTTCTAAAGTTTCATTAAGAGATGTTCTTTCAGCATCTGAAAGAGAAGAATTTTCAAGTTGAGCTTCAATTTCTGGAATTTCTTTTAAAATTCTTTCATATCCCATTAAGTCTGTACCATGTATTGTTACAACAACTGGAACATTAAATTCAGTACATATTGCAGCATGTATCCAGTTATGTTGTGCATGAATTACTTCTGGTTTATATGTTTCCATTTCTTTTGAAATTGCTTCTCTATATTTTTCTTCTATACTATGTATTTGTTCCAATTTAACATTCCAAAATGTTTCTGTGCTACGAGTATGAGTAGTAAACATTGGAAAGTTAAATGGTAGTTGGTTATCTATTACTTCATGGTCTTTTGTATCTGCTGTAAAAGCTACAAGTCTATATTGTGAACCTTCAACTTTTGGAAAAGTTGTAGTATTTTCAGATAATATAGTGTGTACTTCATGACCATCTTTTAAGAAAGCGATTGTTTGACTAGTCATA
This sequence comes from uncultured Clostridia bacterium, assembly GCA_947631415.1. Taxonomy (GTDB): domain Bacteria; phylum Bacillota; class Clostridia; order TANB77; family CAG-465; genus CAG-465. The sequence continues at coordinate 17,191 of CANRLG010000006.1, read as the reverse complement.
AGAGTACCACTACCAGCACCATTGTTCGGAAATCCTGTTACTTCTAATATTTTCATTAATAATTCCTCCTTGAATAAAATTACTTGTATATGATATCACATAATAGAATAAAAAGCAATAAAAAAGAGCCACTATTTTACATAATAATTGTGAATTTTTTGTGAAAAACCTTAAGTTATTCATTATGTTATGTTATAATTAAAAATGTAATAATAAATGTAGTTTTAAACGTAGAAAGGAATGAAGTAAAAAATGAGAAAAATGTATTATACAGTAACAGCTAGTAAAGTAAACATGGCAATTTTTATGGGTTGTCTATTTTTGATAGGGTATATAGTAGGATTTACTACTATAAAATTAGTATAAAAAAACACTTCTATAAAAATAGAAGTGATTTTTTTTTGCATTTTTAAGAAAAAGTAAATTTGTTAACTGTTAGTCATCATCTATTGATATGCCTCCTTTTCCGTCTTTGAAGTGTAATAATTTTTTTGCCATGAGGCTGAGATGGTGGAGCAGAATTCCTTTTGTGTATTAAAATTGCATTCTCAAAAACATCAATTAGTCTGTCATTAATAACGCTTTGGTCATAATGTTTTCTAGTATATTCAGCAATTTTCTTACTATCAAAAGTGCGTTCTCCATCAAAAATTAAGTTAACTGCATTAGCTAAAGAATCAACAATTACTTTTCTATCTTCAATAGGCTTTCCATGTTCATCTGTTTCTCCTGTAAGAGCATAAGGAATTAGCATACCCAAGTCAGTTGTGTATGTTCCAGCTGTACCATAATCTGGTGGTACAATAGTTGGATTTTGTGCATCATAGGCAAAATCATAATCCGTTTTAATTTTTCTTCCAGTTGTATTCATTATATCAGGAATACCACCTGAATTTGTACCAATTACTGGATTACCACAAGCAGTGGCCTCAATAACAACAAGTCCAAAAGGCTCATCTCTTGAAGGTACAAGAGATACATCTGCAAGAGCTTGAAGGTTACGTATAACTTCATGATTTTGTCTTCCAACAAAAAATGTATTAGTTAAGCCTAATCTTCTAGCTTGTGCTTGAAGTTCTTCTTCTTTATCTCCAGAACCAACAATTATGGTAATAGCTTTTTTTCCTTGTTTTTGTTGTGTTTTTTCATATTTATTTGCAGCATCTAATATGAAGTCTATTCCCTTAAAATCTGCAAATTTTCCAACAAATAAAGCCATATTATCATAGTCTGTAGGTACTATGCCATCTTCTGTATTTGATGCGGTAAGTGAACCTAATACTGCTTCTTTATCTACATCTTCTACAGGATAGAAGACCTGAGGATTATATCCATTTTTTAGTAATTCAACTTTTGAGTCTAAATCTGGAAAAAGCGAATGTAATTTTTCTTTTTGGTCTTGAGAGATAACTAGAATTTTCTGTGCAGAAAGAGCACCTTTTTTTGCTAATTCAGCATAGTGAATAGCTCTGTCAAGTTCTAAGTTAGCTTTTCTTTTATCCTCATCTGAAGTCATAGGATTTCTTAGAGTTCTAATAGCTTGAGAAGCTCTTTTTTTGGCTTCTTGTATTCCCATTAAATCTGTTCCATGTACGGTAATAACAAGTGGTTTATCAAATTCTGAACATATTCCAGAATGTAGCCATAGGTGTTGACCGTGAATGACATCAGGATTAAATTGTTCAATTTCAGAAGCTATAGCTTGTCTATATTTTTCTTCAATTTGTTCAATTTGCTCCATAGATAAATTCCAAAATGATTCAGTGCTACGAGTATGAGTCGTAAACATTGGAAAATTAAAAGGTAGTTGACCTTCAATAGCCTCTGGATTTTTCTGAGCAGTAAATGGAATCATTGTGTAACCATTTCCTTCAAGTCTTGGAAAATCTGTTTGGTTTTCTGAAATAATAGTGTGAACGTTATGTCCTTTTTTTATTAAATCTTCTGCTTGAGTAGTCATAAGAGTACCACTACCAGCACCACTATTTGGAAAACCTGATACTTGCAATACATTCATATATTTTTCTCCTTTCAATATTTATTTTTAGGTAGAATATCGTAAAGCTCTTAAAAGTATAACATAGATTTTACATAAAATCAACATAAAATTGATTTGAATAAAATATAATGTAGAAATTGAGAAGAAAAAGCAAAAGAAACTATAATTATTCGTTTGCTTTTAAAATATCTTTGTGATATAATCTCAATGTATGAAGTCATGGACTTTAAATTTGATTTTAATGGAGGAATAGAAATGGAATTAAAAGGTTCAAAAACAGAAAAAAATTTAATGGAAGCTTTTGCTGGAGAATCACAAGCAAGAAATAAGTACACATATTTTGCTTCAAAAGCTAAAAAAGAAGGTTATGAACAAATTGCAGCTATATTTTTAGAAACTGCAGATAATGAAAAAGAACATGCTAAATTATGGTTCAAAGAATTAAATTCAGGAGATGTCCCATCAACAATAGAAAATCTAAAAGCTGCTGCTCATGGTGAAAATTTTGAATGGACAGATATGTATGCAAGAATGGCTAAAGAAGCTAAAGAAGAAGGTTTTGATAGAATTGCATATTTATTTGATGCAGTAGGAAAAATAGAAAAAGAACACGAAGAAAGATACTTAAAACTACTTGAAAATGTTGAAAGTGGTAAAGTATTTGAATGTGGAGAAGTTAAAGTTTGGAAATGTAGAAATTGCGGACATATTCACGTAGGAGAAAAAGCTCCAGAAGTATGCCCTGTATGTTCTCATCCAAAAGCATATTTTGAAATAAAAGCTGAAAATTATTAATAATAGAAAAAATAGGTAGAGCTAGTACATAAACTGTACTAGTTTTACTTTTGTTGTTTGGAGGAAAAAAGATGAAATTACTAGAATTACTATTTATTGCCATAGGATTATCTATGGATGCTTTTGCTGTGTCAATTTGTAAGGGATTATCTTTAAAAAAAGTTAAATTTAAGCAAATGGCTATATGTGGTGTATATTTTGGTGGCTTTCAAGCATTAATGCCACTTATTGGATATATATTAGGTATTGGTTTTCAATCATTTGTGCAAAGTATAGACCATTGGATAGCATTTGTCCTTTTAGGGATAATTGGTTTCAATATGATAAGAGAGTCACTAGGGGATGATGAAAATATAAATTCTAATTTAGATTTTAAAACTATGCTACCTCTTGCAATAGCAACAAGTATAGATGCTCTTGCTGTAGGAATTACATTTGCATTTTTGAAAGTAAATATTTTACTTTCTATATTAATTATTGGAATTACCACATTTGTATTTTCAGTTGTAGGTGTTAAAATTGGACATATTTTTGGAGAAAAATATAAAAATAAGGCAGAGTTAATGGGTGGAATTATTTTAATTCTAATAGGATTAAAAATATTACTTGAACATCTTTCAATAATATAAATGAAACATAAAACTAGTATTTTTACTAGTTTATTTTTTTTTGTTGAAAATTGTTTTTTAACTAATATATAATTAAAATATGTGGAGGTTTATATATGAAAGTATTTAAGTCTAAAATTACAATTATAGTTATTGTTATTATGCTTTTGGGCATTGTCGCTTTAAGTTGGATTTTTAGTATAAAAAATGAAGGACCAATAAGCGTAAAATCACAAGATAAACTAAATGAAGTTTCAGGTATTTATGATGATAATTACCAAGGAGTTAAGCAATTATTATATATGGCTTTAGCATTTCCATGGCTTGGTAATGAGTTTAGCGAAGTTTCTACTGGATACGTTGTTGATAGTGCTTCTGATTTTCAAGGTGGGAGAAGACCTGAGGATATATATAACATAGCGGAAAGTTCTACATCATCTAATTCAGACTCATCAATAAATGGAACTAAAGATTATTCTACTACAAATGTTCAAGTAGAAAATGTAGATGAGGCAGATGTAATTAAAACAGATGGGAATTACATATATTCTTTATCTAATGATAAAGTAATAATAACAGATGTTTCTAATCAAGAAAGTCCTGTTGTAGTGTGTGAACTTTCAAGTAAAAGTTATTCTTCTAGTGCCCCACAAGAAATATTACTATATAATAACAAATTGATAGTAATATCTGATGTTTCTGATGGCACAGCTGTTGAAGTCTATGATATTACATCAAAAGAAAATCCATATAAAATAGAAGCATATAGTGTAAATAACGATTATTATACTTCTAGAATTGTAGATGGAAAATTATATGTATTTTCAACAGGATATCTAGATGAAATAAATGGTAAAGCAGATGTTTCTTATGTCGAAAATTCAATAACTAGATATGTAGATTATGATGATATTTATTATTTTAGAGGCAAAGATACAGATGATAGTACAATAATTTCAACTTTAAATTTAGATGATGAAAATTCTAAAGTAAATGTTAGTATATATTTATTATCTCTAGATAATTTATACGTTTCAGAAAATAGTATGTATTTTGTTACTGAAAATTATTTTTACGATGAAATTTATTATAGCCCTTTAAAGATTATTTTTGGGCTTTTAGGACCAAAAGGAGCTATAAAGGAATTTAATGACATAATAATTGATGCCGAGGAAAATAATTATGAAAGTACAATATATAAATTTAATCTTAATAATGGAGAAGTTAAATATGTAGGAAATGGAAAAGCAGATGGTTATACAATAGACCAGTTTTCATTAGATGAATATAATTCTAATTTAAGAGTTGCATTATATACAGAACAAGGTTCAAAAATATCTGTATATAGCGATAAGATGAAACTTATAGGAGAGTCAGAACTAGTAGCTAAAGGAGAAAGAATGTACTCATCAAGATTTATTGGAGAAAAAGGATATTTAGTTACATATTTGAATACTGACCCATTGTTTTGTGTAGATTTATCTAATCCAAAATCACCTGAGATTATAGGAGAATTACAACTAGATGGCTATAGCCTATATTTACATCCTTATGATGAAAATCATCTAATTGGTATTGGATATGATAGTGAAGTAAGAACGATAAGAAATTCAGCAGGAAAAGTAACATCTACTTATTCTGTAATAACTGGAATGAAAATGGCTCTATTTGATGTAACAAATATTAAAAATCCAATATTAATGTCTAGTACAAAAATAGGAGATAGTCGTACAAGCTCTGCTATACTTACAAATCATAAAGCACTTTTATTTTCAAAAGAAAAAGGTATTATAGCAATACCAGTAAAAACACGTAGCGATGAACTAGAAATATCTGTAAAAAATAATAATATAAAAGAGATCACTTCATCATACAAAAGCGATTTGGAAAAGTATGATAGTGAAGGATATCTTGTATATAATATAAATTTAGATGATGGATTTACTTCAAAAGGTTTAATAAATCACGACACAGAAACTGAATATAAAGGTTCAAATTTAATTAGAGGAGTATACATTAAAGATTATTTATATACAGTATCTCAAGGAATGATTAAAGTAAATAATTTAGATACTTTAGAAGAACTAAGTACAGTATTGATAGAGGAGGATATATAGTATGGAAAATGAAAAAATGGCAAAGAAATTTAATATAAAAAATTTAGCTAATGTCAATAGTGTTATAGTATTGATTATGTCTATATTTTCAATTATATCTGTATCTTTTTGGTATATATCAATTCCTCTTGCTGTGTTTGCTATTATATTAGCTACTATAAGAATTAAAGAAGATGGAAACTTTATTTCAAAAGTTTCAATGGTATTATCAATAATTGGAATTGTTTTTTGTGCAATGATATATATTACAGCATTTTTAATTTTATTCTCAGAATATGTAATGCTTGTGTAGGAGGTAGAATATATGAATACATTAATTAAAAGAAAATCACCTTATGGTGTAGCTTCACTTACTCTTGGAATTATTTCAATAATTTTTAGTTTCTTTTGGTATATTTCTGTTCCTACAGGCATTGTTGCAATAATTACAGGAAATAAGGGCAGAGATATCGTTGGAAGTAAAATAAGTGTTGCAGGTAAAGTTACAGGAATAGTTGGATTATCTATAACAGGAGTATTATTAGTAATAAAGATATTAATAATTTTAACAGCTTATGCATCATTTATGTGGTTTTAAAAATTATGCAAATGTAGGTACTTTAATGTATCTACATTTGTTTTTTTATTGTTAAAGAGTTTAATTTAACTATATGATATTTTTTCAAAAAAAACAAAAAATTTAATTGAAAAAAATGTAGCTCTATGTTAATATAGTCTATGGTAAATTGGATATAATAAAAAGGAGGAGGTTTTTAATAATGGAATTTAAACAATGGTCAGATTTTGACAAGGGTAATTGGACACAAGAAATTGATGTGAGAGATTTTATTCAAAAAAATTATACACCTTATGAAGCAGATGATTCATTCCTAACTGGTCCAACAGAAAGGACAAAAAAGTTATGGGATGAAGTATTAAAACTTTATGAAGAAGAAAGAAAAAAAGGTGTTTTAGATATAGATACAAAAACTCCATCATCTGTAAATGCTTATGAAGCAGGATATATAGATAAAGATTTGGAGCAAATTGTAGGGTTTCAAACTGATGCCCCTCTTAAAAGAGCTATTATGCCAAATGGTGGAATTAGAATAGTAGAAAAATCATGTGAAGCATACGGATATAAAGTAGATAAGGATATAGACTATATATATAATAATTATAGAAAAACACATAATGATGGTGTATTTAGCGTATATACACCAGATATAAGAGCAGCTCGTTCTTCACATTTACTTACAGGGCTTCCAGATGGATATGGTCGTGGAAGAATAATTGGAGATTATAGACGAGTTGCATTATATGGAGTAGATGTGCTAATAAATGCAAAAATTAAAGATTTAGAAACTTTAGACTCAGATGAATTTTCAGAAGATGAGATTAGACAAAGAGAAGAAATTTCTGAACAAATTAAAGCGCTAAAAGATTTAAAAGCTATGGCACTTAAATATGGATATGATATTTCAATGCCTGCAAGTAATGCTAAAGAGGCAATTCAATGGTTGTATTTTGGATATTTAGGAGCTATAAAAGACCAAAATGGTGCTGCAATGAGTATTGGAAGAACATCTACATTCTTAGATATATACATTCAAAGAGATTTAGATAACAAAATTATAACAGAAGAAGAAGCACAAGAATTAATGGATCATTTCGTAATGAAACTTAGAATGGTTAGATTTTTACGTACACCTGAATATAATGAATTATTTAGTGGTGATCCTGTATGGGTTACTGAAAGCATAGGTGGAATGGGAATTGATGGAAGAACACTTGTAACTAAAAATTCATTTAGAGTATTACATACTCTAGTAAATTTAGGACCTGCTCCTGAACCTAATTTAACAGTTCTTTGGTCAACAAGACTACCAGAAGGATTTAAGAAATTTGTTACAGGACTATCTATTAAAACATCTTCTATACAATATGAAAATGATGATTTAATGAGAGTTACATTAGGTGATGATTATGGTATTGCTTGTTGTGTAAGCCCAATGAAAATTGGAAAGCAAATGCAATTTTTTGGTGCTAGAGCAAATCTTGCAAAAACATTACTTTATGCTATTAATGGTGGTGTAGATGAAATAACTTTAAAACAAGTTACGCCTAAATTTGAAGCAATTAAATCTGAGTATTTAGATTATGATGAAGTAATGGAAAAATTTAATACTATGATGGAATATGTTGCTAAAATTTATATTAAAGCTCTTAATGCTATTCATTATATGCATGATAAATATAGTTATGAAGCATTAGAAATGGCACTTCATGATAAAAATATAATTCGTACAATGGCATGTGGTATTGCGGGACTATCTGTTGTAGCCGATTCACTTTCTGCAATAAAATATGCTAAAGTAAAAACTATTAGAAATGAACAAGGAATTGTAGTAGATTATGAAGTAGAAGGAGATTTTCCAAAATATGGAAATGATGATGATAGAGTAGATGAAATAGCTGTAAATGTAGTAAAAGAATTCTTAAGAAAACTTCAAAGACATGAAACTTATAGAAATTCAAAACATACTTTATCTGTACTAACTATTACTTCTAATGTTGTATATGGAAAAGCAACAGGAAATACTCCTGATGGAAGAAGTGCAGGAGAACCTTTTGGACCAGGTGCAAATCCATTACATGGTAGGGATACAAATGGTGCTGTAGCAGTTATGAATTCTATTGCAAAACTTCCTTTTGATTATGCAGAAGATGGTATATCTTATACCTTCTCAATAACTCCTTCAACACTTGGAGATAATATTGATACACAAGTAGAAAATCTAGTAAATTTACTTGACGGATATTTCACACAAACAGGACATCATATAAATGTTAATGTTTTTGATAGAGCTTTATTAGAAGATGCTATGGAACATCCTGAAAAATACCCACAACTTACAATTCGTGTATCAGGATATGCAGTAAATTTTGTAAAATTAACTAGAGAACAACAATTAGATGTAATAAATAGAACTATACATGAAAAATTTTAATATAAAAAAGAGTTACTAGTGGTGCTAGTAGCTCTTTGATTTCATAAAAAATGCTTTAGGAGGAAAAAATGAAGGGTAGAGTTCACTCTTTTGAAACACTTGGTGCCACAGATGGACCTGGACTAAGATTTGTAATATTTATGCAAGGTTGCAATCTTAAATGTAAGTATTGCCAAAATAGAGATACTTGGGATACTAAAGCAGGAACAGAATATGAAGTAGACCAAATAGTTGAAAAGATATTAAGATATAAAAATTACATAAAAAATAATGGTGGAGTAACAATTAGTGGTGGAGAACCTTTACTACAACAAGATTTCTTAATTGAATTATTTAAAAAACTTAAAAAATACAAGATACATACTTGTATAGATACATCTGGTCAGGTAGTTATAACAGATAAATTAAAAGAACTCATAGACCTTACAGACTTATTTTTAGTAGATATTAAATGTATAAATGATGAAGTTTGTAAAGAACTTACAGGACTATCAAACAAATTAGAGTTAGAGTTTATAAAATACTTGAGCGATAATAATAAGGATATGTGGATAAGACAAGTTTTAGTGCCTACAATTACAGATAATGAAGAAGATTTAAAAGCTCTTGCTACATTTATAAAAAGTTTAAAAACAGTGAAAAAAGTAGAAGTTTTAAAATATCATGATTTAGGTAAGTTTAAATGGGAGAAAATGAAATTGAAATATCCTCTTGAAAATTATAGAGTAGCAAATGAAAAAGATTATAAAAGAGCAATGACAATATTGAACTTTCGTGATATAATGTAAAAGTGTTAAAATATTAGGAGGAAAAAATGAGAAAATATTTTGGAACAGATGGAATAAGAAGAATTGCAAACACAGAGCTTACACCAGGACTTGTGTATAAAGTTGCAAAAGCAGGTGCGTATGTACTATCTAAACATACAGACCATACACCAACAATTTTTATTGGTAGAGATACTCGTATATCAGGTACTTTAATTGAAGCTGCAATGACAGCAGGATTTTTAAGTTATGGAGCAAATGTTAAAACTCTAGGAGTAATGCCAACTCCAGCAGTTGCATATCTTACAAGAAAATTTAAAGCAGATGCATCAGTTGTAATTTCTGCATCACATAACACTTTTGAATTTAATGGAGTTAAATATTTTAGTAATAAAGGAATGAAAATTCCAGACTCTTTAGAAGAAGAAATTGAAGAAGTAATGGATAGTGGAAAAATTGATGAACTTTCTGCTATAAATGATAAAATTGGTGTTTGTGAAAACAGAGAAGACTTAATTGAAGAATATGTATTCTTCTTTAGAAAAATATTTGAAGATAAGTTATTAGACTATTTAGATGATAATTTTAAACTATTAGTAGATACTGCAAATGGAGCAACATATAAAGTGGCAGAAAAAGTATTCTCAGCTTTAGGAATTAAACATGATATTATAAATAATGAACCAGATGGTATAAATATTAACAGAAATTGTGGTTCAACACATATTGAAAATTTATCTAAAATGGTTGTAGAAAAAGGATATAGTTTAGGTGTTGCTTATGATGGTGATGGAGATAGATGTCTATGTGTAGATGAAAAAGGAAATATACTAGATGGTGATAGTATACTTGCTATTATCTCTAATTACTTAAAAGAACAAGGAAAACTAAAAAATGATACTGTTGTAGCAACAGTAATGTCTAATCTTGGACTAAAGAAATACTGTAAAGAAAATGGAATTAACTTTGAAGAAACAAGTGTAGGAGATAGATATGTTCTAGAAAATATGTTACAAAAAGGAAATAATTTAGGTGGAGAACAATCTGGACATATTATTTTCTTAGACTATAATCCAACTGGAGATGGAATTCTTACATCTTTAATGTTAATTGAAATATTACTTAAAAAGAAAATTAGTGCAAGTCAAGCAGCAAGTATAATAAAGATATATCCTCAGGTACTTGTAAATGCAAAAGTTCCTTCAGATAAAAAACAAGCATATAAAGAAGATGAAGTAATTGTTAATAAAATTAAAGAAATTGAGGCAGAATATGAAGGAAATGGTAGGGTACTTATTCGTCCATCAGGAACTGAACCTTTAGTTCGTGTTATGATTGAGGGAGAAAATCAAGAACTTCTTGAAAAAAGAGCTCATGAACTTGCTAATTTAATTGAAGAAAGATTAAATTAATAAACTTAGTAGAAGATTACATTTTGTAGTCTTCTTTTTTTGTAAAAAAATGCAAGTAATTTGCGTACTTTTGGGTTGTCAAAAAAGAGCATTTATGTTATAATAATACTGTGATAAAGATAATATCACTACAAATAAATAAGACTATATATTAAATAGTCTTTTTTTAATTGATTTTTTTAGGAAAGGTGGGGATTATTAGTATGTTAGAGAAAAATTTTGAAGTAGAAGAAGTTCTAGAATTAATAGAACAAAAGAAATTTAATGATTTGAAAAAATACTTAGAAAGGATAAATGGTGCTGATTTCCCGACCATTTTTGAGGAAATCAATGATGAAGATGCAATAATTGTTTTTAGATTATTAGATAAGGAAAAGGGTGCAGAAGTATTTGCTGAACTTGATTCAGATTTGCAAGAAAGACTTATAAATTCATTTACAGATGTTGAACTTAAAAGTGTAGTAGATGAACTATTTATGGATGATACAGTTGATGTAATTGAAGAAATGCCATCAAATGTAGTAAAAAGAATATTAAGAGCAGTAAGTGATAATGATAGAAAAATTATTAATGAAATGCTAAATTATCCTGAAGATAGTGCAGGAAGTATAATGACTACTGAGTTTGTAGATTTAAAAGAAGATATGACAGTAGCGCAAGCCTTTGAAAAAATTAAGAAAATAGGATTAAAGAAAGAAACTGTATATAACTGTTATGTGTTGGATAAAAATAGAAAATTAGTAGGTGTTATAGATTTAAAAGATTTGCTTGTTTCTGAAAGAGATGAGCTAGTAAAAAATCTAATCGACACAGATATTGTAGCAGTTAAAACAATAGATGATAGAGAAGAAGTAGCTAAAGCTTTTGATAAATATGGCTATGTTGCTATGCCAGTTGTAGATAAAGAAGAAAGACTTGTTGGAATTGTAACAGTAGATGATGCTATTGATGTTATAGTTGAAGAAGCATCTGAAGACTTTGAAAAAATGGCAGCAATTACACCAACAGAAGAAGGATATTTTAAAACATCTGTATTTCAACATGCAAAAAATAGAATTTTATGGTTGCTAGTTTTAATGCTATCTTCAATTGTAACAGGAACTATTATTACAAATTATGAAGAAGCATTTGCAGCATTGCCTGTACTTGTTGCATTCATTCCAATGCTTATGGATACTGGTGGAAATTGCGGTTCACAATCATCTACTTTAATTATTCGTGGACTTGCAACAGATGAAATTAAACTAAAAGACTTTTTTAAAGCATTATGGAAAGAGATTAGAGTTGCTCTTATTGTTGGGGTAATACTTGCAATAGCAAATGGAATTAGAATTTGTATACAATATAAAAACTTTAAATTGGCGCTGGTCGTTGGACTAACCTTAATTGGAGTTGTAACAATTTCTAAAGTTCTTGGATGTATGCTTCCAATGCTTGCAAAAAAATTAAAATTAGACCCTGCTATTATGGCAGCACCTTTAATTACAACAGTTGTAGATACTTGTTCTGTGTTATTATTCTTTAATATAGCAGTTGCAATATTACATATATAATAAAAAGTTGGACCTATAGAAATATAGGTCTATTTTTTTCTCTTTCTCTTGAAGAAAGTTGCCTTTTTTGATATTCTTAATAATGTATAAAAAAAGAGGTTTTTAATATGGATGAAAATAGTTTTGTATTACTAACAGATGACATAGATATAAGTGCAGATGTAAATTCAAATAAAATAGTTAGAATAAGAGGAGGTATGAAACCTTCTGGAAATGATGTTAAATGGTATACTGCTCAGTCTGAATTACCAGAATATTATTCAAAATGGCAAGAATATGAAAGATTAGATTTATATGATGGAAAATCTGCTAATGATGAAGTTTTAAGTGATGGTAAATATCATCCTGAATGTAAATATGTAGTATATAGTTCGTTAAAAGACACTACTGTTAGAGTTAGACCAACTGAATGTAGAGATTTATTATCTATAGTAAAGACTGCAATTTCTCCAGATATGCCAGACCATCTTGCACGTCAAGCATTTGCTAAACTTGTAGCAGAAAGGAAAGAAAATCCTAAAATACAACATGTTATTTGTCAAATAGAAGATTTAAGTGATATTATTGCCTTAGAAGATATATTTGCAGTAATAGATAGTGTAGATAGTATAGAACATGATATATTAAAAAATGAGATAAAGTTATATGTTTTTGAAGCACATAGAGTTTATCATCCAACATTAGATGATAAAATAAAAGCATATAATGATATTAAGAAAAGAGTAGAATCTGGTTTTTATAAGAAAAAATTAGAGTATTTAGATATTTTAAGATATACACCTAATATGGAGCCTAATAATAGAGATTCATATTTAAGATGTGGAGTTCTTCCAAAGAGTGGAGAAACATCAGAACAGGTATATGATAGAGTAAAGTCATATCTTGAACAGTTATATAGAGATTTTGAAAGATATAAAGATAGTTTTCAAGACATGGATAAGTATATTTTTTCAAAACTACCAAGAGCAGTTTCTACAGAAAGAGATGAATGGGATAGAAGATATAATGATGAAGCTATAACAGAAGCCTTAGTATCTGGATATGTTAGATATTTTAGTGGACTATATATTTCAAATGACGCAGAAATGAATATAATTGAAAATACAGATAAAAGAAGAAGATTTAGATATAATAGAACTTTTGAGGTTACTACACTTGCAATTTTTGACTCAGATTGTATTCAACTTGAAAAGCTAATTGACATAGAAGAAATTAGGCAAAAAAATATAGAAAGAAAACAAAGAGAAAAGGAAATTAAGGAAGAAAGTATATGATTTACACAGATGAAGATTATTTAAGTATGAAAACACCATTTTCATATCAAATAAGTGAGTTTGATTGCGGTACTACTTGCGTATTAAATGCAATAAGATATTTATTAAAAAGAGGTGAAGTTCCACCAATATTAATTAAAACCATACAAAATTATACTTTAGATACTATAAATAAAGACATGCATTTAGGAGAAAATGGTACTTCGGTCAATGCTATGAAGTTTTTATCTAATTGGATAAATGAAGAAACAAAAAAGCTAAAAGTAAAACTTGTGTCTGAGATAATAGAGGGAAAAGATGCAAACATGGAAAATGTAAAATTGAAAGAATATATAGATAATGGAGGAATAGCTTTACTTAGAGTTTGGGATGAAGATAAACATTATGTCTTATGTACAAAAATAGATAATAAGTCTGTATATTTGTTTGACCCATACTATTGTAATGAAGATGATTTTGAAGATGATGCCAAAGTTATCGTAGTATTAAATAAACCTTTTGAATATAATAGGGTAGTATCCAAATCTAGATTTAATGAAGATAGTAAAAATACATTTTCTATAGTAAAAGATAGTGAACAAATGATTATGCTAATTAATAGAGAATAGATAATTTATCTATTCTTTTTATGCGTTTTAATTGACATAATTTAATATAAATGCTAAAATATTTTCTCGAAAGGAAAAGAGTTATGAAAGTAGAAAGAATATATGCTAAAGTAATAATAGATAAAAAAGGAACACAACAACAAGAGCAAATGCATCCATGGGTTTATGATAATGAAATAGTGCAAATTCAAGGTGAATATGAAAATGGAGATATAGTAGATGTATTATCTCAAAAAGGAAAATATTTGGGTTCTGGATATATAAATGATAATTCTAAAATACGTGTAAGAATTATATCTAGAAATGCAAATGATACATTTGATGAAGCTTTTTATGAAAGAAGATTAATGTATGCATGGAATTATAGAAAAACAGTAATGGGGCAGGATATAAAATGTTGCAGAATTATTTTTGGAGAAGCAGATGAATTTCCTGGATTAACAGTAGATAGATTTAATGATATTTTAGTGGCTCAAGTATTGTCTTTAGGTATAGAAAAAAGAAAAGATATTATTTTTAATTTACTATATAAGATATTAAGAGAAGATGGACAAAATATAGTTGGAATATATGAAAGAAATGATGTACAAATACGTGTGCTTGAAGGTATGCAAGAATATAAAGGATATTATAAATTAGAGGGAGCAGATATTCCAAACTATACTGTAACTGAAATCGAAGAAAATGGAATTAAATATAAAGTAGATGTAGAAAATGGACAAAAGACAGGTTTTTTCTTAGACCAAAAGTATAATAGACTTGCTATATCTAAAATTGCTAAAGATAAAAAAGTTCTAGATTGTTTTACTCATACTGGTTCGTTTGCTTTAAATGCAGCTAAAGGTGGAGCAAAGCATGTTCGTGCAGTAGATATATCTCAGAGTGCTATTGAAATGGCAAAAGAAAATGCAAAACTTAATAATTTAGAAGAAAATATGAGTTTTGAGACTGTAAATGTTTTTGATTTGCTACCAAACTTAAAATCTCAAGATTATGATTTTATAATATTAGACCCACCTGCATTTACAAAATCTCGTAAAACTATAGAAAATGCAAAATCTGGATATAAACAAATAAATTATAGAGCAATGAAAGCATTGCCACGAGGTGGATATCTTGCTACTTGTTCATGTTCGCATTTTATGAGTGAAGCTAATTTCATAAAAATGTTAAATGAGGCAGCTAAAGAGGCAGGAGTAAGACTTAGACAAATAGAGAAAAGACAACAAGCACCAGACCATCCAATTTTGTTAAACGTTGAAGAAACAGATTATCTTAAATTCTTTATTTTTCAAGTTATATAAAAAAAGAAGCATCCATTAAATACGGATGCTTTTAATATTTTATTTATGTCTTTTTTCTTTATATTTTATAGTATTATTTCTTCCTTTATGCAATTTATAATTAAATTCATAGTTTGCATCTACACTTGCAAATTTAATTGTAAGCATTAATTTTTTAGGATTAAAGTTAGATGAAATAGTGTAAATTGTTGTAGCTTTTGAATTATTTGAGTATTGCATTATTTCATTATATAAATCTTCTTTTTGAGAAGTAACAAACGCAGTATTATTAACAAAATTTAAGAAAAATTCTGAGTCAAAGTCTAGTTTAATATTTTCATCTTGAATTGTATTTTGAATTATTGAGGTTGATAGCTCTTTTAATAATTCAACTTGTCTTGTGTCATCTGAAAGGTATCTTAAAGTAGAATTTTTGTAAGTAAGTCTAAATACAAATATCAAAAAGAAAATAAGAAATAGACCCAATATAATTAAAAATATCCACCTTTTTTTCATATAAATTCCCCCATTAGCACGATTATAGCATAGAAAAAAAGAATAAACAATTATATAAAATAAATGTAAAATTAGTGAAATAATTTAAAACTGAAAAAGTCAACTAAAATATAGTAAAAATACTTATTTTTAAGATTTTTAGTTGAAACAAACGTAATTTTGTAGTATCATATTATATGTACAAAGGAGAAGAAAATGGAAGAAGTATTAAATGTATTTAAAACATTAGATATAGATTACAAGTTAATAAGACATGTAGCAATATTTAATAGAAAAGATGAAGAATTAGTAAAAAATATAGATTTTGATGGTGAAATATGTAAAAACTTATTTGTAAAAGATAAGAAGAATAATAAATTTTATTTAATATCTATGCCCGTATCTAAAAGAGCGGATTTAAAAAAAATAGCAGATGAATTAAATTCAGATAGATTATCTTTTGGAAATGAAGAGGAGCTATGGGAAAAACTTCATATAAGACCAGGCTCTGTTTCAATTTTAAATGTAATAGGAGCACCAGATACAGATGTAACTTTTGTAATAGATGAAAATCTTAAAAATTGTGAAAGAGTATCTTTTCATCCAAATGATAATACAGCAAGTATTTCATTTGAATCAAAAAATTTAACTAAAATACTAGACAAATATAATAAAGAGTATTTGTTTTTAGAAGTGGAGGCGTAAAAGTTTGAGAATTATAGCTGGAAAATATAAGGCAAAAAAACTTAATAGTCCCAAAACTGAAAAAACAAGACCTACCCTTGATAGAGTTAAGGAGGCGTTATTTTCTATCATTAATGATTATATTGTTGATGGAGATGTTTTAGACCTTTTTGGTGGTACAGGGGCACTTGCATTAGAATCAATTAGTAGAGGTGCAAAATTTGCATGGATAAACGACAAAGAACCACTTGGAATTTCAACAATATTGTCTAATGTCAAGTTGACTAATACATACGAATATGTTAAAATAACAAAGAAAGATTATGCAAAATGTTTAAATCAAATTATAAATGATGAAATTCTTTTTGATGTTATTTTTGTTGACCCACCGTATCAAAGTGATATGGCAATAGATACATTACAAATAATATCAGATAGTGAGAATAAGATTCTAAAGAAAGATGGCATAATAGTGTATGAAACAGATAAAAACTTTCTTTTAAAGCTAGAAAAAAATAATAAGGCAGACATTCTAAATAGTTTTAAAAATCTGCAATGTATTGATGAACGAGCTTATGGAAATGTAGTTTTAAAGATGTATAAATG
>CANRLG010000005.1 GCA_947631415.1 uncultured Clostridia bacterium | reverse complement strand
ACAATTTGGAACTGGTGTTGAATCCATCATATCTAGTTTTTGTAATTCTATATCTGTTCTTGGTCTAAAGTTATGTAATACTGGATTTTCTACTTCTTCACCATATTCATTTCCATATTCATCTTGATTTCTTCCATAGAATTTCCATGTATTGTCTTCATATTCTACTCTAAATTTATGTGGTTCTGTATTTAATTCATATAATGTATCTCCATCATAATATGGGAATCCTGGTGCTTCTAATTCTGTGAAGTAGTAATATTTTCCATCTTCAAAAATATCTGTTGGTATTTCTGAAGTTCCATCTTCTAATGTTACGAAGTCTAGTAATTCATTACCATTTTCATCTGTTATTGTGAAGTGACAATTTGGTACACCTTTTCCTGTGAACATATCTCTCTTATCCATTTGAGATTTAACGGCTGTATCAGTGAATACTCTAAATATTATGTTTTCTCCACTCATGTCAGCAAAGTCTGAGTCCATTACTTGAACCATTTCAACATCATCTGATACTTCATATTCATGAGGTGTTCCATTATTATCTGTATAAATAGGTGCTCTTAATTCTTTTACATAGTATTCTCCAACTGGTAAGCCAAGTGCTGAGTATGAGCCTATTAACATACCATCTTCGTTAACAGATGCATCTAATGTAACATTTATGAATGTTCCTCCTCTACTATATGAATATTGTAATGGTTGTGTACATTCTTTATCTAAGTATACTCCATATACAGCTGGTGTTGTTAAAGTAAATTCATCATTTACTTTAAAGTCTTGAACTGTTTGATCAACAGCATATAGTAAATCTACATCTCCATTAGCAATTTGTAATTGCATTGTATTATTGTATTGTTCAATGAAATCTTTAACTCTTTGTCTTGTTTCATCGTCACCTTTAACTGTTATACCAGCAGCTTGTTCAACTCCTGTATCTGAAACTTTTACAACATACAAATCTCCTTTAGGGAATGTATTTATAGCTTCAATTAATATTTTTTGTTCTTCATACACACCTTTTGAATGTGTAACTGTAAATTCATATCTATGTGGTAAGTCAGTTTCATTATCTATAATAGTATAAGGTTCAGTTGTATATAACTCATCTAAATAGTATTGACCATCTGGCAATTTATATGTATCTATAAATCCTTCACCTTCAACTACTCTTAATGTTTGAATTAAAGTATCAGTTGGTAATTCTTGTCCATTTGCTGCTACTAAATCTTGACTTGCATAAATTCCAAATATTGCAACTGCATGAGTATCTAATACGTTGCTATATATTTTTCCTTCTTCATTTTCTTTTTCAAACTCTTTATCTAATCTTACTTCAACAGGTATATAATCATCTTTTGCACCTGTATCAGTAACTTTAACTTTTGTATATTGATCTCCTGGTTTTACTGTAACTGTAAAGTCTTTACATGGTTCATAACCTGCTGGACATTCAACTTCATGAATTAAGTATTCAGATCCATCTGGATTACAGAATAGTAAATCTTCTTCACCTGTTCCTTCATCTTTTCTACAAATTCCATGTCCATCTTCACCTGTTACAATATAGTGTTTAGTTCCTGCTGCTTCTTTTAATCTTCCATCAGCAGTCTTAACATCATCTACTGGTGAAACTTCAAATTTACAGCCTTCAAGACCTTTATATTCATATTCTGGTATATATTCAGTAAAGTCTTCATCAAATCCATCATCTCTGTAATTTGTTGTATTTTCAGTTAATCTACTGAACATTTCACCTTCTTTATATAAGTCTATATTTCCTCTTAAAGTATTATCTTCTGCTGAAACTGTTATTTTTAAATGATCATCTATCCATTCATAATCTGGTACTTCACCAATATCTGGATATTGTTCAGCATCCCCTACAAATACGGCTGCATTTGTTATATCTATTGCTAGTCCACCGTATTTTTCATCTCCTAATTTAGATTCATCTTCTGGTACTCTATATTTTTCATTTAAGTAATATCCTTTTGGAGCTTTTGTCTCATAAATTATATACTTACCTGCATATAATTTTTTAGGTGTAATTAAATAACCTTCTTCATTAGTCATAAATTCATCTACTTGTACTGCAGAACCTGATGATAGTTCTTGAACTAGCCATCCACCTTTTCCTTCATTAGCTGAGCAATCCCAAATTTTAAATTTAGCATCAGGTAATGAAACTATTTCTTTTTCTGCTCCGTTATCATCATCTGTATCTGCATCTTTCTTAACTATTTCTAAGAATACTGGTATTGGATTATCTTTAACTATTACATAATATGGTGTATCATTTTCTTCAACATAAACATCTGTTGCTTGAATTCCATAGAAGTAATCTCCACCATCATCACTAGTTTTATCTTCAGATAATACATATACACCATATGGAATTGTATAATTAGGATCCATTCCTCTTTCTTCCATATGGAATTGTTCAAATTCTGGGTTTATAAATACGGCTTTACCATACTCATTTACAGTTGCTGTATATGTATCATGTGTAGGATCTATTGGTTGTTCTGTAACCTCATTCCAGTTAGATTTTAATGTTAATCTTAATACAGCACCTTCTGCTGGATTTGTTTCAGAATGTGTAGTATCATCTGGTCCAGTTTTACTACTTTCATCCTGTTTGTATACTTCAACTCTACCCATAACTGGTTGGTCGTACATTACCACACTTTTACCAGGAATGTTATGAGTAAGCATGTCCACAAACTCAATTTCTTGTTCATATTTTTCTTTCTTTGTTTCTGCAACAACTGAAACTTGAGGTGCAAGATATGCTTTATTTGTTTTTACTTCTTTCCAATAATATTGTCCTATTGGAAGTCCATCAAAATATACTCCATCATCTTGTCTTGTAAATTCTCTTACACTTTCAGTTGTTCCATCAGTTTTAAATACTCTTTTTGCAACAAATTCATCTGCATCTAAAACTTTAGTTTTACCTTCATAAATATCTTCTGCAGCGTGTAATTCAACTTCGATGTCTTTATATGTTGCATCACCCCAGTTTTTCTTACCATCTTGTTTGAAGATATCTTCTTTTGTTATTGAAAGTTCTCCTCTTGCATATTCATTTTCAACTGTATAAGTTACTTCTGAATCTGCTTCAACATTTACTGTAAATGTATTTTGATTTAAAGTTAATGTTTCTGGAACATTTTTCTCAACTATTGTATATTCTCCAAGTCTTAAATCTGTTAGAGAAATTTCACCATTAGAATCAGTTGTATAATCTGCATCTATTGGTTCTTTTTCTGGTCCACCACTAATATGGAATACTGCTCCTTGAATTCTTACATCCCATTCATCTTTTTTGATGACTTTCATATTTCCTCTTTCATATGAATTTCTCATAGAAAATGATTCTGTTCTTCCTCTTACTCTTAATTGGAAAGGATGCATTTCAGTATCCATTATTATATCATCTGCAGGTACAGATATCTCTTGATAATAATAGTCTCCTAATTTTAGAGCTGTAGTTTTTGCAATTCCATTATCTCCAGTAGTTATAACTTGGATAGGTTGTTGTTTTGAATCATAAATTTGGAATCTTACTCCTGCTAGAGAATCTCCATATTCATCTTTTTTCTCAATTTGAGCATATGCAGTAGAATCATCTACAAATGTAAGTTCTGGAGCTAAACTTTCTGCAGAAATTGTTGCTTCTTGTGTTTCACCACTTAAAATAACATCTGCAGGTACTCCTATTTCTTGACATCTATAATGTCCAGCTGGTAAATTTTTAGTTTCTGCATATCCATCTCCGTTTGTAGTGATTGTATCTACTACATCACCATTATCATTTAAAATGTTGAATGTTACTCCTTCAATTGGATTATTTGTTAATGATTCTCTTTTATGTACTACTATTTTACCATTTGTAATAAGCATTTCATATCTTATTTTATATAAAGCTGTTCCTGATTGGTTATGTGTAAATGGTGCAAGAACACCAACAAGCATAGTGCTATTTGCTGGGTTTACAGCAAATAGTTTGATTTCCATATCTGAATATGTTGTTGAAGTTCCACTAGTAAAACTACTTACTGAATGCGCACATCTTACTTCATAACTACTTTGTGGTATTGTAAATGTAGTTCCCTCATAATTGATTTGAGTTCCTTCTGGAATATCCAAAGTCCATGACATAAAGTTTGTAGAACCAACAAGTTGAGTTGGATCTATGTTATTTACATTATCTCTTATTGCAGTAACTAGCTTAGTCAAATCATCATCTAGTGCTTTACCTGGAACATAGGCTTGGTTATACTGTGAATCTACTATTCTATTTCCATCACCTTCATGGTATAGTAAAGATATTCCACTTACTCTAACTGTACCACCAGCTAAAGGCTCTTTATCTGATTTCCATGTAGTACCTGAAGTAAATGTTCCACCTGCATATGGATCATCATTCCAGAAATCTGAAGTGCTTGATAGAGGATCTCCATTAGCTACTGTAGCTATTCCATAAGCAGTATCTTGTATTTCATCATTATTGTTATCTTTATTTAAAGAAATCTCAATTGTATCAACTGAGCATGGTTGACAATCAACTATTCTTATTTCACCTTTTTCACTATTATATGTGAAATTTTTAGTTTCATAGCCATTTTTCTTAACAACTATATCTCTTGCTTGGATACTTCTTTTAGCATTTTCATCTTTTGCTACACTTAATGTAACATCAGTATCTATAGCATTTAATTGTACATATCCTGTTTCAATAGTTTCTCCTTCAATTCCTTCTCCTTTTTCAACTATAGTTTTAATAGTTGTTGAAGGATTTTCTGAATTACATACTTGAAGAAGTTGGACTTGAACATTCATTATGCCCAATCCATTTTTATTTTCTTCAGTATATTTTTTAGGTATATATGCAATACCTGTTTCACTATCAAAAATTGCATCTGTGATTACTTCTCCATCGGTATTTGTATATGCAAAATCTACTTCTGCAATTTTTGAATTTGCATCATTATGCATTGTATCAATATAAGCCACATAATATGGGCTAGCATCATCTGTATTATACATAGGCATATATGCTTCACTCATAAATATAAAAGCTTCTGGTGTTTCTGAAAACATAGCTTCTAATGATTCACTAGAAGTTAGCTTTGAACCATCAGCCATTGTTTGCTTAACATCTATTATGTCGTATGGCTCAAGTTTTTCTGCCTTAGCATATTCTGTGTTTATATTTTTTAAAATATAATCCCCTGTGTTTAAAACTTCATTTTGGGAATTATTTTCTTGAGCAAATGCTACACTTCCAAATGCAACCATAATCATAGAGAAAACTATTAAACATATGGCAACTTTGAAAATTTTTTTAGCATTACTATCACTTTTTTCCATATATATATTCCTCCTTTTTACTGATTTAATTATATCTCTTATGCTGTAAAAATAGTATTGTATTCTTTTTTTGTAATAAAAATTTAACAATATAAAAAAAAATGTGTAAAAAAAATCTTTATATAGTATTTTTAGCACAAAAAAAGAAGAACTTCATTTATGAAATTCTTCCTTTATTTACATGTTTATTCTATACTTGATGGAGCCTTAGACTCTGAAACAATTTTTTCTATAAATTCATCTTGGCTCATAGATACTTGTTCTTGTTCTCCTCTTATTCTAACATTTACTGAATTATTACTTACTTCATTATCTCCAATTACAAGCATATATGGTACTTTTTGAAGTTGAGCTTCACGAATTTTATATCCAATTTTTTCCGCTCTGTCATCTATATCTACTCTGACCATAGCTTTTCGTAATTTTTCTTGTAATTGTTTTGCATATTCTACATGTCTATCTGCAATAGGAAGTATCTTTACTTGATGTGGAGCAAGCCATACTGGTAGATTTCCTTTTGTTTCTTCAAGTAAGAATGAAATAAATCTATCAGAAGAACCAAGTATTGCTCTATGAACTACAACTGGTCTATGGTCTTTTCCATCTTCTCCTACATAAGTTAAATCAAATCTTTCTGGTAAAGCAAAATCTAATTGACAAGTTGGTATAGTTACATCATGATTTAAAGCTGTTCTAATTTGAATATCTATTTTAGGGCCATAAAAAGCTGCTTCTCCTTCTGCTTCATAAAATTCTATACCCATTTCTTTTAAAATTTGTCTTAATTGTCCTTCTGCAGTCTCCCACATTTCATCATTATCTATGTATTTTTCTTTATTTGCTTTATCTCTTAATGAAAGTCTAAACTTAAATGAACTTTCTGAAAAACCAAAATCTTTTTGATAAACTTCAAATATTAATTGTAATACTTTACCTACTTCTTCTTTAATTTGGTCTGGTCTAACAAATAAGTGAGAATCATTTTGACACATTTGTCTAACTCTTTCAAGACCACATACTGCACCACTATTTTCATATCTAAAATCATTTGCAAGTTCTGCTATTTTTATAGGTAAATCTTTGTATGAACGAAGTTCACTTTTATATACCAACATGTGATGTGGACAATTCATTGGACGAAGTACTAATTCTTCGTTATCCATTTTCATCATTGGAAACATATCATCTTTGTAATGATCCCAGTGTCCAGAAGTTTTATATAAATCTACTGTTGCAAGAGATGGAGTATATACGTGTTGATATCCAAGGTATAACTCTTTATCTTGTATATATCTTTCTAGTATTCTTCTAATTGTTGCACCATCAGGTAGATATAATGGAAGTCCTGCACCAACTAATTTATGTGTCATAAATAATTTTAAATCTTTTCCTATTTTTCTATGGTCTCTTTGTTTTGCATCTTCTAAATCTTGTAAATATTTATCTAATCCTTCTTTAGTATCAAAAGCTGTTGCATATAGCCTTTGAAGCATTTTATTCTTCTCGTCGCCTCTCCAATATGCACCAGTTATACTCATTATTTTAAATACTTTTACGGCTTTTGTATATAACATATGTGGACCTGTACATAAATCTACAAACTCTCCTTGTTTAAAGAAAGATAATTCTTCATCTTCTGGTAAATCTTTAATTAATTCAACCTTATATGGTTCATTTCTTTCTTCCATAAATTTAATTGCTTCTTCTCTAGGAAGCTTAAAAGCTTCAACTTTCAAATTTTCCTTTATTATCTTTTTCATTTCTGCTTCTATTTTTTCTATATCTGCTTCAACAATCTTTGGTTCAACATCTATATCATAATAGAAACCATTTTCAATAAAAGGTCCTATTGCAAGTTTTGCATTTGGAAATAACCTTTTTATTGCTTGTGCCATTATATGTGAAGCTGTATGTCTTAATACATTTAGGTCTAAATCTGCCTCATACACTTCATTATTACTATTTACATATTTACTCATAATAAATTCACTCCTTATAATACTTATATATTTACTTAATTTCTTTTTAATTATACTAAATAAAGTATTTTATCTCGTGACTTTTTTTAAAATATTTAACATAGAACCATTTCCTCCTTATATATTAAGTAACAAAAAATGTACCCCCATAGACACATCTTTTGCCTATAGGGGTACAAAAAATATATATTGCACGGTTCCACCCTATTATTTAACTTAATTAATTTGACTGACTTCAGTCGCGGTAGTTTCCTACTAACTCCGGGGTAGTCTTCAGTTAAATCTTATTAAAGTAAGCTTTCAGCCCATGACTTACTCTCTCTAATAACAGTGTTATAACCTACTCGTCCCTTCAACGTTATGGTAATATTATACTACTTTTATTATTTTTAGTCAATATCAACTACTTTAAATTCATTGTTTCGCTTAGTACTCTCACAAATTTACCCTTTTGATATTCAAAAATATCATATACAACATTAAATTCTTTTATTTGCCTTGTTACTAAATCTGCTTTTCCATCTCCATTAATATCTGCTAGAAATTCTACTGAATATAAAGGATAATTATCTGTATTTTCTAAATCTTTAGTATATGAGTATTCCACAAGCTCAGCTTTATTTTTATTTGGATATGCTACGACAATACCGTTATATATTCCACCGAATTTACCTTTTGCCTCACTTGTCATACTTATAATTTTAACTGGTGTGTCTGCATCTATATTTCCAGAATAAACTTTTTTAATTACTACACTATCATTATATAATTTTAAGTATCCAAGTGCCTCTTTAACATAATTATAATCTATATCTGCTATTTGTATTTCTGTAAAATTTGATATAAATACATCTGATGAAGTATTAGGTGTTGCAAAATATTCATCTATATAATTTACATAAGATGTATTTGCAAATACATTGTTATTTGAAGAATATACATCTTGCACCTTATATATTCCTGCACTTTTATATTTGGTATATACAGCTATTTCTACATCACTTTTATTATTACTTTTCATATAATATTTAGTAGCACTAACCCATCTGTTATCGTACAAAGCCCCAACAATTAAATTATCTACAATAATTGGTTTAGAATTTAGAGCTACTTCATCACTAACATTTGTAGCCAAGTTACTTTCTTCTACTATATTAATATTTGTCTTTAAGCAGAAACAAGTAAGAAGAACTACACCAAATATTAGCATAAGTATAAGTACTATACCTATAAAAATTAATGCTCTCTTAAATTTCATTTTTCCTTTTGAATATTTTTTCATATATCAATTTTTCTCCTATATATTTGTTGATTTTTCTTTATAATCATTAACAATTTTTTCAATATTTACAGTTCCATTATTTTCTTTTTTATAATCTTCTATTATATCTTGAATAACTTTCGTAGAAGGTTTAATATTCATTCTTTTTAAATATTTAGAAAGTTTCTTTTGAAGAAGTGATTCAACGCTTGAGAATATACAACCACAATACTTTTGCATATATAATCCACGTTCTCTTGCGCGTTGTTGTCCCTCAAAATATGTATGTCTATAATCTTGATACGAATATTCAACACCATACTTTTTAGATAGTATCTGTGCAATTTTATTTATTAACTCATGATTTTGGTAAGGACTTCTAGTAAGAGAAGTAGATACAATATCATAGCCATTTTCTTTTGCGTATTCAAATGTTTTTTCAAGTCTTAAGTAGTAACAATATTCACATCTAAGTTTATATCTCTTATTTGTTCCAACTTCATTTTGAGTAATATTAGTAAATTCTTTCATTTCACATTCATCTATTATTACTGACTTTATATTATCTTCACCACATAATTTTTTAAATGCTTCAAGTCGAAGTTTATTTTCTTCTTGTGGATGAATATTTGGGTTATACCAAAAAGCTGTTAAATCTACTTGTTCTCTTTTTCCATTAATATTCATTCCATTTTTTTGTATATCTTCTTCAATCATTACAAAACATGGTGCACAACACACATGCATTAAAATTTTCTTCATTTATTTCTCCCATTTTACTTCTTATTTGGATATTCAATATTTAAATGATTATATGCAAGTCCTGTTACCATTCTTCCTCTTGGTCCTCTGCTTAAAAAACCAATTTGCATTAGATATGGTTCATACACATCTTCTATTGTATCCTTATCTTCTCCAATACTTGCAGCAAGAGTTTCAAGACCAACTGGACCTCCATTAAATTTCTCTATAATTGTATTAAGCATTATTCTATCTGTATTATCTAACCCTATTTCATCTATTTCAAGTCTATCTAATGCTTTCTTTGCAATCTCATAATCTATTACTTCTTTTTTCTCTACTTGTGCAAAATCTCTAACTCTTTTTAATAGTCTATTAGCAATTCTTGGAGTTCCTCTACATCTTGAGCCTATCTCTAAAGCTGCCTCTTTATCTATTTTTACACCTAGAATTCCTGCACTCCTTTGAATAATTTTTGCCAATTCTTCTGGAGTATATAATTCTAAACGATGAATTATTCCAAATCTATCTCTTAGTGGAGAAGATAGTGAACCAGCCTTTGTTGTAGCTCCAACAAGTGTAAATTTAGGTAAATCTAGTCTAATACTTTTAGCAGATGGTCCTTTACCAATTACAATATCTAAGCTAAAATCTTCCAATGCAGGATATAATATTTCTTCAACTGCTCGACTTAATCTATGTATTTCATCAATAAATAATATATCATTTTCTTGTAGATTAGTAAGTATCGCTGCTAAATCTCCAGCTTTTTCTATTGCAGGACCTGATGTGATTTTTATATTGCTACTCATCTCATTAGATATAATTGTTGCAAGAGTTGTTTTTCCAAGTCCTGGTGGGCCATATAATAATACATGGTCTAAAGCTTCACCTCTATCTTTTGCTGCTTCTATATATACCTTTAAGTTTTCTTTTACTTTATCTTGTCCAATATATTCAGAAAAAGTTTGTGGTCTTAATGTTGTTTCATCTACTCTTTCATCTGTTTCTTCGTCCTCATATATTAGTTCTGGAGATATTACTCTGTCTTCTATCATTTCTACTCCACCTCTGTTTAATTATACCAAACAGTAGTTCTTAAGTCAAACATTTTTATATACCATAAAAATACCAAAATTATTTGTATTAATGATAAAAATAATATATAATTATTTTGGTGATAATTATGAAAAAGTATAAGAGTTTAATAATTAGCGTATTAAGTATTACATTTGTAATACTTGTAACTATATATTCAAAAGATAAAATTTTTGATAATAACAATCCTATCTCTGATACACAAACTTTAAATACAAGTAATACTACTGATAAATTAGAACTTACTAAGGCAAAAGTAACAAAGATTGTTGATGGTGATACTATATGGGTAGATATTGAAGGAAAATCTTATAAAGTGAGATTTATAGGTATTAACTGTCCAGAATATACTAAAGAAATTGAGCCATTTGGTAAAGAAGCAACAGAATTTACTACACAATATTTAGAAGATAAAACAATCTATTTGCAAAAAGATGTAAGTGATACAGATGATTATGATAGACTTTTAAGATATGTTTGGACAGAAGAAGTAAATGAAATTAATGAAGAAAATATCTCAAATTATCTATTTAACGCAAAACTTGTTCAAGAGGGTCTTGCACAAAGTAATTATTATAAACCAGATATATCACTTCAATCTTATCTTGAAGACTTTGAAAAAGAAGCTAAAAGTAATGGAAAAGGAATGTGGCAATAATGCTACATTCCCTTTTTTTAACTTATTCTATAATGTCCTATAATATCTTTACTATATAGCTCTAAAACATCTTCTTCATATCTTGTCTGCATAGGATTTGCATGATCAATTAAAAAAGGTACTCCATTTCTATTTCGCTTGTCTGATACAACTCCTATGTGTTTGTTAAAGACTACAATATCTCCTCCTTGCCATTCCTCTATCTTAGACAAATCGGTAGTTAAAGATATATGATTATTTTTTAAATATATATTTAAGTTTCTAACTCTCCTAAAATCTATGTTTATGTCTACTTTATCTACATTGTATTCATCTCTATTATTCATTATATCTTCATTTACAAGTTCTCGTAAATCATATCCTGTATCTCTCATACCAAAGGCAACAACATCTGTACACACACCATATTCATCATTTGGATAACCTTCATCATAGTATTTACTTTTATATTTAGGCTTAGTTTCTATATACTTTCTAACATTATTTAAAAAATCTGTTTGGTCATCTATACCATCACCATCTTTATCTACATCACTTTTATATTGAGTAATATTATATGTACTACTTTCGTACTTTTTATGTGGAATTATATTTAAAGTATATAATGCAAATATAATTAAACTAATAGTTATAATAATGCAAATAACTAAGACTACTTTACAAATCTTTTTTAACATAAACTCACCTTAAAACTAAATTAATTTCTGAGTTAGAACTCCTTTACCATCTTCGTATTTAAAAGTAGCATATGAACCATTTACAATATACATCTGTGGTGGAACATGTCCAATGTCTACATTATATACAATAGGTACATTGCATTTTCTAAGTGCTCTTTCTACTGCATCTTTAAATGTAAATGAAGCTGTATACTCTCTTTGAACAAAAGACCTTCCAATTAAGAAACCTTTTACATTTTTAAAGTATCCCATATTATCCATCATCCAAAGTCTTCTATAAAATTCAAATGTAGATAATTCACAATTATCTAAGTACCAAATTACACCTTCATTATCAAACTGAGAAACAAAATTTGATATATTGTCTAAATTAGTTCCTGAAATTAAATGAATTGTATCTACACATCCTCCAATTATTCTTCCAGAAAATTCTACCTCATCTCTATCACATTCATATACATTATTTTCTGTTAAATTATATCCTTTTAAATTTCCTTCCTCAAATTCTTGTAATTGATATTTTTCAAAACTTTCTTGTATATATTCAGTTTCATTAGAAAATAAAAAATCTATTGAATTTTGAATATTTTTATATCTAGGTTTCATTGCATATTCACTTATATTCTCCATGTGAATTGTAGCTATATTAAAAGTTGTAGTAATGTACAGATTTAAAAGGGATGGGTCAGAAAAACCTTGTATCCATTTTGGATTATTTCTAATTATATCTTTTTCTTCATTTAAGTATGGTAACATTTCCATTAAAAATTCTCCACCACGAGCTGCTATTATATATTTTACATTAGGATTTTTATATAATTCTAATAGCTCCATAGCCCTTCTTTTTCCACTAGAACTTACAATTCCTTCTTCTTTTCTAACATTATCTGTCTCTACTACATTTAGTCCTAACTCTTTAAAAGATTGAATTGCTAGGTCAATTTTCTCACTATTTGAAGTGGCAGATACAGCAGTTGTTGCCATTGTATCTCCTGCTTTTAATTTTTCTGGATAAACTATAATTGACATTTATTTTATTCCTCCATTTCATAAATTACTATACTTACAAGATTAATTGCAGCTGTTTCTGCCCTTAAAATTCTTGTTCCAAGACTTACACATTTTACATTTTCTACGCTTTTTAATTCATCTGCTTCTTTAGGAGTAAATCCTCCCTCAGCACCAATAATAACTCCAATTTCTGTAATATTATTTTGTTTAATACTATTTAATTCTTTTCTAAGTGCCTCTTGAGATGCCTCATAAGCAAATAACGTAACTTTTCTATTTTGTATCTCAGTTTCAAGTTCTTTAAAACTTAATACTCCCTCTACTTCTACACTATCTGTCCTTCCACATTGTTTACATGCTTCTTGTGCTATTTTTTGTAGTTTTTCTACTCTTTTAATTTTATTTTTCTCATCTAGCTTTACTACAACATTTGAAGAAGTAAATAATACTATTTTTTTTACACCAATCTCAACTGCTT
Source organism: uncultured Clostridia bacterium (assembly GCA_947631415.1). Classification (GTDB taxonomy): domain Bacteria; phylum Bacillota; class Clostridia; order TANB77; family CAG-465; genus CAG-465. The sequence goes on along the minus strand of CANRLG010000005.1, from coordinate 47,585 downwards.
TTTGAACTACTAAATCTAATTTATCTGTTTTTAAAAGTGCAATATATAATGTAATATCTGTTATAGGTACTCCAATTTTTGGCGCTTTATCTACAAATTTTAGTTTGATGCTATCTCTTTTCATTTCCTCAATTTGATACATATTTTCATTAACTGTAATTGTATCTCCTACATCTTTTCTTAATACTTGTATATGTTTTACTTCATCACCAAATATAATGATGCCATTTTCATCTACATTTTTTATATTTTCTTCCATTACTATAAATCTTCTTGCCATAATACACCTCAATTTACATATATATTATATATTAAAAATATATATTTTTAAAGCATTTTATTTAGGGAAAAAAAAGAAGCAGGCATTATATAATACCCACTTCAAAAAGTTTTATGAATTTTTAAATATATCTAGTATCATAGCAGCATCTGTTGAATTTAAAATTCCATCATTATTCATATCTCCATATAAAAGATCTTGATTATTAGCATCTTCATTTTTATATTTATCTAGAACGTAAGCTGCATCTGTTGAATTTATAAAACCATCTAAATTAACATCTCCAAGTAATATATTTTTAGAATATTCATAATATACAACTGTATTTGTTCTTGCATGAACACCTTGAGCATTTTCAGGAGTTTTTACTAAAGTATATCCTGGTACTTCTCTTGGCTCTGTATGATATTCTTCATTTTCTACACCATCAATAGTATATTCCCATAAAACTCTTCTGCTATCTGTATCTATTCCATCAACCATAACAGTTACGTTTTTATAGTAATAGAACACATACTCTTGAACTTCAACACCCATTTCAACATGTTTTTGTTCTGGTGCTTGAGCTAATGTATATCCATCAAAATTTTCTTCAAGAAGGTCTACACCATCTTTTTCATTACCATCATAATATTTTGTATCTAATATTTTATTAGTAACTTTATCTACGTATTTAACGATTATACCTTCAGATATTTTCTTATATTCATAAGTTACTGTTATATCTTCTCTACCAACAGTTCCAGTTGCATCATCTGGTGTTTTAGTTAATATATATCCTTTAACATCTACAGCATCAGTTGTATAAGTATCTCCTTCAAGATAAGTTACAACTTCTTTATCTGTAATTTCAGTTCCACTATTTGCATCAACGTGTTTTGTAATTACATCTGATTGTTTTCTATATTCGTAATTAACATTAATTTCAGCTGTTGTAAATGAACCATTTGCATTTTCTGGAATTACTTCCAAAACATATCCTGGTATTTCAATAGGTTCTGTTGTATATGGCATACTCTCAAGTCCAGATTGAACTTTACTTTCTACTCCAGGGATTGGCTCTTTAGTACAAACATCTATATAATTTGTATAAACAAATGCACTATTTTTCTTATAATAATATGTTACTGTAATAGTATCTGGTCCAACAGTACCAGTAACATTTTGACTATCTCCTGTTAATGTGTAGTTTTCAAATTCCATTGGTTCTGTTACATATTCATCTTCTTGTAAATATGTTTTTTCAACAGGTTTAACTATATCTACCTCATCTACTTCATCTACAAATTTAGTTATAACGTTTACTTGTTTTCTGTATTCATATTCAACATTTATATCTTCTGTTGCAAAAAATCCATTTGCATTTTCTGGAGTTACCTCTAATACATATCCATCTATTGTTATTGGAGCTGTTTGATAAGGTTCTCCTTCTAATCCTGTTTGAGATAGAGTTTGTGATATACTTTCTCTACTACAAATATCTAAAAATTTAGTATAAACAGGATTACTGTTTTTCTTGTAATAATATACAACTACAATATCATTTGGACCAACTGTTCCAGAACAATTTCCACTATCTCCAGTTTGTGTATATCCAGGAAATGTTTTTGTTCCATCTGTACGATATATTCCTTCTTCTAAAATTTGTACAACAGTTGGAGTTTCTATATCTTGTCCACTTACTGCATCAACATATCTAGTTGTAACATCTAATTGTTTTCTATATTCATATACAACTTCAATCTCAGAAGTTGAGAAATTTCCATTTGCATTTTGTGGTGTTATTTCCAAAACATATTTATCTATTTGTTCAGGAAAAGTTTGATAAGGCTCACCTTCCAAACCAGTTTGAGTATTACCTTGTGCTATTTCTCTCCTTGTTACAGTATCAATATATTTTGTTTTAACTTCTGCACTGTTTTTCTTGTAATTATATGTAATAGTTATATCTTCAGCTCCAACTATACCTGCTGTTTCTCCTGTTACACTTACTTGCGTATATCCAGCAACAAATCTTGTTTCTGTTTGATAACTATCTCCTTGTTTTAAGTCTTGTACATTTCTTGCGTATATTTCTTGATTATTAACTATATCTTTATATACAGTAGTTACGTAAGATTTTTTTCTATATTTGTATGTAACTACAGTTTGTCCTTGTGAAAATACACCTGTATTGTTTGAAGGAATTACTTCAAGTGTATACCTATCCACTTCGGCAACATTTGTAGAATATGCTTCTCCTTCTAAGCCTGTTTGTGAACTACTTTGAGTTATCTCTCTGCCTGTTACGACATCCACATATTTTGTTACAACTTCACAATTATTTCTTTTATATGAATATGTAACTTCAATATTTGTATTTCCTACTGTTCCTTCTGTATTTTTTGAATCTTCAACATACTGATATCCTGGTATATCTTTCTTTTCTGTTTTATAGAAAGCACCTTGTGGATAAGTCTCAGATGTAGAAGTAATTTGTATTCCTGTTACTTTATCTACATATTTAGTTGTAACAGTTAATTGTTTTCTATATTCATAAGTTACTGTTAAAGGTGATTGAATTACTTTTCCTGTAGCATTTGATGGAGTAACTTCTAGTTTATATCCATTAATGCTTATTGGACTTGTAGTATATGTATCACCTACGCTGTAAACTTTACTAGTACTACTTGCAATTTCTACTCTAGATACAACATCTATATATCTTGTTGTAATTCTAGCTGTTGATGCTCTGACAGCACTTGAAACTGAAGATAAATCCAATTCATCATGTTCAAATTGAGCAACAGCTTTCACACTTGTTGGAAGTGCAGTATAAAATGCAACTAGTAATATAAAAGTTACAAAATATAAAATTTTTCTTCTCATATATATACCTCTTTCTATAGTTTTAATATATCATAATATCCCCATTTGAAGATACTACAAATTAATGTAGTATCCTCAAATTAAGGAATATTTTCTATTTATTTGAAATAGCTTTCTTTCTTATTACAAAAACTATACCAAACATACTTATTAACATTACTACTGCAATAGTTCCAACTGCAATATCTGATGTATCTACATCTATAAATGGATTTCTTAAGTCTTTTACTACAATTTTTGTTTCTTCTGAATTAATTGTTATATCATGTGGTTCTGTATCTATCATATATTCTTCTGGAGCTTCTAATTCTGTATATGTGTATTCTCCATAAGGTATATTTTCAAATACATATCTTCCATTTTCATCTGTAACACCTTCTACTACGAAGTCTGTTTCTTTACTTCTTAATTCAAATTTACAATTTGGAACTGGTGTTGAATCCATCATATCTAATTTTTCTAATGTTACTGTTGATGTAGGTCTGTAGTTAAATACTACTGGTTTTTCGTAAGGTACTATATTACCATCTTCATCTACATAATTTAATTGCCATTTACCTTCACTATCAACATGTGCTTGGAATTTATGTGGTTGTGTATCCAATTCATATAATTTTCCATTTTCATCATAATAGAATGGATTTTTTGCTTCTAATTCTGTGAAATAGTAATATTCATTATTCTCAAATATGTCTGTTGGAATATATGATCTACCATCTTCATCTGTTATGAATTTTACAAGCTCTGTTCCTGCTTCATCTGTTATAGTAAATAAACATTCTGGAACTCTCTTACCTGTAAAGATATCTAGTTTTTCAACTTCAAATTTTACTGCTACATCATATAATGCTCTTATTACTATATTTGATGGTCTTACTGGGTTTACATCAACTGCTACTACATCTTTTGAAATTTCGTATTGATATACTCCACCTTTCTTATCTGTATAAGTTGGTGCTTTTGTTTCTTTTAGATAGTATAATCCAAGTGGTATTCTATCCATTTTATATAATCCAGCTCCATCTGTTACTATTTTTACATCTTCTAATTGTCCATTTTCATTATATTTTCTTAATGGTTTTGTACATTCTTCATCTAAGTAAATTGCATATTCAGCGCCTTCAAGTATTGCTATTCTGTCGCTTTCTAGTTTTGCTTCAACTTCTTCAACACTTCCACCATCAGATATTATTCTATTTAATTCATCTACATATTCTGCAATAGCTTGTTCAGCAGCTTCTTGTGCAGAATCTTCATTATATAATGTTGTATCATTTTCTGTTAAGAAATCTGATGTTGAGAATTTAGCTAGATATAATTCTCCATAAGTATAATCATTTGAAACATCTTTACCATATATTGTATATGCTTGTGATGTTGTATCTTTATGAGTTATTACAAATGGGAAATCTTCTCCATTTAAGCTATATGGATATGATGAATAAATTTCTCTATAATAATAGTTTCCATCTGGTAACTCTAGTGTTGCTCTTACTTCTCCTTCACTAGCTTCAATTATATCTACTAATTCATCTTTTCTTATTAATGTTGCTCCTCTGTAGCCTTTTATGTCTTCTCCTGCAAATACTCCAAATACTGCATGTTTCTCTTGTGGCTCTCCTGCTACAAATTCCATATCTGAGAAGTATTTATTAAATACTAGTTCATTATCTTGTCTATCATTATCTATATATTTTTCTTGTAATTTTACTCTTTGGAAATTATCTTCATTTGTTAAAGTTACATTTCTAATATCTGTTTCTGTTACATATCCAAGAGGTGTCTTAGTTTCTTCAATTCTATATTCTCCTAAGTATAGCTCTTTTGTTGTTGCAACACCATCTTCATCTGTTGTTATTCTATCTACTTCTTGTCCTTCTGTATAACGTTGTGAACCATCTTTTGTATAAATATCTTCTGCTGCATAAATTGTGAATTCTACATCTGCTAGTCCTCTATTTTCAAATTTTGGTCTTTTTACTTCGTATAAATCTCCTTCAACATCTTCTGTTGTACTTTCTACTCCAGTAAATACCTCACCATTTTTGTATATTTTAATTTGTCCCATTAGAGGTCTATCTCCAACTTCTGCATCATATAATACTTCTATTGACTCATTATATTGTGGGTCATCTGGAAGTCCAGTTGTTCTTGTTGTTATTACGATTTCTTTTCCTGATACATCTGTATTACCATAATCACTTTCATTTTCTGGTAATCTAAACTTGTCTTCAACGTAATATCCTTCTGGTGCATCCAATTCATATATTACATAGTAACCAGCTTCTATGTTATCTGGTAATTGTAGGTAACCTTCGTTATTTGTTACAAATTCATCTTTGTACTCTCCTGTACTTGGTATTCTTTGAGTTACAAATCTATTATACTTTTTATCCCATATTTTGAATTTTGTTCCTGCAAGTACTATTGTTCTTCCTGTTTCTTCATCATATTTATGCATTTTTAATTTTACAGCTATTCCATCATCCCATTCAATTCTCTTTTCAACTTCATCTTGATTGTAAATTGTAACATTTCTTTCTGGGTAAATGTAATAACTTAAGTGTAATCCTGTATCACTTTCTCTTACCTCTGTAATCATATAATTACCATAAGGTATTGAGAATTCTCCATATTTTTCACCATAATTTGTTTTAACTGATGTTGAATGTAATTCATCATTCTTATCTAAGAATACTCCATATCCATCTTTATCTATTGTTACATCATAGTAAATATCTGGATTTGATTGTAATGATAGTCTTAAGATTGCTCCTTTTGCTGGATTTTCTTCAGTACTATATTGCTCATCTACCATTTTAATTACTTCTACTTTTCCTCTTAGAACATCTTCTTTTGATTCTTGAGTTACAAGTCTTACTCTTTCTGTTTGTTCTTCTGGTATTGATTCAAAGTAATATTTTTGTTCATCTACTTTATATCCTTTAGCATGTGAATATTTAACACCGTTATCATCTGTATATGCAGTTTGTTCTACCATCATGTATTTTCCTATAAATACGCCTTTATATTCTGCACACCAATATCCTTCATCATCTTGATGATCTATTGTTACTGTATTTATAAATTCGTCATATTCTTTTGTTTCTGGATTATATCTATAAATATCGTATCTTGCTCCTTCTAATTGAGCATCCCCTTGTGTCCAATCCACTTCTTCATTTGTTCTATCTGCATCTGTTTTTCTAATTTTTAAATCCATTACTTTTGGTGTATCAATAATTGCACCGTTATCATCTACTCTTTGTTGTGCATTATCAAATGAGCCATCTGTTGGATGATATGCTTCATGAACTTCTTCATCTTCTCTTATAAATACTGTGAAGTTAGAGCATTTTAATGATGTTGGAGCAACTACTGTTTCTTCTACTACATATTCACCATAAGGTAAATCTTCAATTATGCAATGTCCTGTTTCATCAGTTAAAGTACTTACATATTGTTTTGTTGGGTCTTTAACTAATGTTGCTGTGAACTGACATCCTGCAAGAGTAGTAATCTCAGTATTTGTTGTTTCTCCTATTTCTTTTAATATTTCAATATTATTTCTAATTACTTTTTCATTAGAAACTTGTGTTATTGTTACTCTTTCTTCATGTTGTTCTGCTGGATTTTGTATGAAATAATGTGGTTCTGGGTCTACTTTATATCCTTCGGCATATGAATATAAACCATTTTCTTGTGCTTTTTCTATTGCCATGTAGTTTCCAGTTTTTAAACCAGTTAATGTTCCATACCAATATCCTTCTTCATCTTTTTGATTAATTACTAATTCATCTACATAGACATCATATTGTCCATTTTCTTTATTTTGTGCATATATCTTATATATCGCACCTTGTAAATCTGCATTACCTTGTGTCCAATCTGGTGCTTCAACTGTTCTATCAAAATCTACTTTTCTTAATTTGATATCCATTATTTTTGGTGTATCTACGATTGCACCTGTTTCATCTATTCTTTGGTCTGTATTATCAAAAGCACCATCTGTTGGAGTATAAGGTTCTGTTTTATCATCTTTGTCATTCTCTACAAATACTGTAAAGTTTGAACATTTGAATGTACTATCTGGTACTGTTGTTTCTTCAACTACATATTCTCCATAAGGTACATCTTCTATAATACAATATCCTTTATCATCTGTTATTGTACTTAAGAATTTAACTTCATTTTCTGTTCCTATACTTGATTTTAATGTTGCTGTAAATTGAGCTCCTTCAAGTCCTTCTAAAGCAGTATTTGTTGTTTCTCCAATTTTCTTAATTATTTTTATATCATTTTTAATAACTTGTTCATCTGAAATTGCTTCATGATATGAATATTCATCTGCTTGTTCTTCTTCATCTTGTTCAAAGAAATATTCTTTGTGGTCTACTAAATAACCTTCTGCATAAGAATAATCACCATCTTTTGCTTTTTCAACTATTTTATATTTTCCAAGTGATAAATCTTCTGTTTGTGCATACCAAAAACCATTTTCATCTTTTTCTTTTACTTCAATGTCTGCACATTGTATATCATAACTTTGTGTAAATTCATTAAATTTGTATACTTCGTATATCGCACCTTTAAGATTTGCTCCACCACTTGTTGCATCATTTGCTTCTCCAGATTTTTCTGTATCTACTTTCTTTAGTTTAATTATCATCTTTTTAGATTTATCAACTAATGTTCCATTATCTGTATCTAATATTTGATTTGTTCCTAAGAATGTACCATCAGTAACTGGGTTATATCCATTAGGTCTTGCTTGATAATCTTCTTCAATTTTAACTTGGAAGTTAGAACCTTGTAAAGATTTTGGATTTACTACGCTTTCAGATACTTCATATAATCCATAAGGAAGGTCTCTTATCTCACAATATCCATATTCATCTGTTGGATTACTATAGTAGATTTTTGTAGAAGTAATTTCTTCTCCATCATCATCTAAACTAGATAATAATACAGCTTTATAAACAACTCCTGATAAATCTGCTCTAGGAGTATTAGATGTTTCTTGTAATTGTTTATGTATAACAATTTTATTTACAGCTACCTTTTCTCTAGATACTTGTACTAAACCATTATCTTCACTTGCATAAGTATGTTTTGGTGTTTGTGGTGTGTCTTTTACTTCAAAATAATATCTATTAGTATCTGTTGTATAACCTTCTGCATAAGATTCACCATATTCTATTAAATGACCATCATCACTTAACATTTCTCCATACTTAACTTTACATTTTTCAACTACCATGTATTTACCAAGTCTTAAGTTATCATACTCTGCATACCAATAACCTTTATCATCTTGCTTATCTACAACCATATCATCTACAAATATAGTGTAATCTGTAGTTACGTTACTCCATTCGTATATTGAGTATACAGCACCATTAAGTTTTGCATCTCCTTGTACTGTATCAGGAGTTTTTGATTCATCCCATTCAGAGTCTACTTTTCTAATTTTTATGTCCATCTCTTTATCTGTATCTATGATAGCTCCAGTTGCAGGGTTTAATAATAAATCTCCAATTATACCCTCAGGTGATTCAGAAGGAGTATATACTTTATCTTCTTTTATCCAAACTGTAAATGGTGTACATGGAGTTGCACCTTCTGGAACTACAGTCTCTCTTACTATATATTCTCCATAAGGTAAGTCTTCTATTTTACAGTATCCTCTTGAATCAGTTACAGCAGAATGTGGATTATCTAAAGTTGTATTATCATTATTTTTAAGAGTTGCTGTAAATTCTGCTCCTTCAAGGATTTCTAATTCTTGAGTATTACTTTTTTGTAATTCTTTATATATTTCTATATCACCTTTTATAGGTTTTTCAGATGATTCATCAGTTACTTGAACAAGTTCAACATCTTGTTCTTCAGGATTTGAATAGAAGTAATGTTCTTCTCCATCAACATAATAACCTTCAGCATAAGCTATATTTCCATTTTGTTTTGCAAGCTCGACTACTTTATAACTTCCTGCTGCAAGTTCATCAGAATATCCACACCAATATCCATCATCATCTTTTTGATCTATAACTATTTCACCTACATACTTAGTGAAGTTGTTATCTTCATCTAGTCCATAAACTCCATATCTTGCTCCTTCAAGAGATGCATCACCAGAAGTATAATCTTTGTTATAATCTTCTCTTCTTTCAGCATCAACTTTTCTAATCTTTATTTTCATTTTTTTGATAGGGTCAACTATTGCTCCTGTTGGTGTATCTATAACTTGTTCCATTTGTGAGAATACACCATCAGTTGGTACATAAGGTTGTGGATGTTCCTTTATATCTTCTTCTATAAATATTGTAAAGTCTGAACATTGTAATGAAATTGGTGGATGATAAGTTTCTTTAACTATATATTCACCATAAGGTAAGTCTAATATTGTTGCCCAACCAGCTGTATCTGTAGGGTCTTCAACTTCTCTTGAAAATTCATGATCAGTTCCAATAGAAGATTTCAAATATGCTGTAAAAATACAGTTTTCAAATTCATGTCTTTCTGTATTTGATGCACCTTCAAGCATCTTTTTAATTTCAATTCTATTTCTCTTTGGACGATTTAATAAATCATATGAGTATGTTCTATGCTCATCTTCTTGATCTTCAGGAGGCATTACTAATGTATATATCTTATCTCTGTACTTAACACCAGATTCTTCAACTGCTTCTCCCTTATCAACAAACCAAAAGTTTTTATTTGGATTTTTATTGTCTTTTTCATCATAGAATGTTGTACTTTCTGGGTCTATTACTGTAGCATCAGGATCAACACCTTCTGGGAATGCTATTTCTTTTAAGTAATAAGTTCCTGCCCATACATATCCTTGAAGTTCTGCAAATCCCTCAGTATTTGTAGGTCCTATAAAGTCTACAAAGTTATCACAATTTGGACATTCTTGATATCCAATATATCTTTTTAAATCATCTAATGTGTAATTTATTGGGTCTTTATCTTCTGGTGGAAGATAATCTGTATAATGTGACATTTTTTCTATATTAGCTCTACATATAGGACATGATGCACATTCTCCACCATTATCTGCTTGTGTATCTCTAAATAATCCAAATACTGCACCTTTTAACTTTGCATCAGAATCTTCTTCTGTTATGCTTCCATCTGGTGCTTCAAATTTTTCCAATACTAATTTTTTATTTACTTGTACTGTTACTTTCTTTGAGTCATTAACCATTCTTCTATTATTTATGAATTCAGCTACTCTATTTCCTTTATCTGTTACATCAGGAGAGTCATCTCTAAAGTCTACATCAAAGTTTGGTACTGGTTGATAAACAATAGTTGGCCATTGCACTTCTTCAACTGTATATACACCATAAGGAATATTTTCTGCTTCACAAATTCCGTCTACTCCAGATAAAGGTTCATATTTTTCTTCTGGAGTTGTTCCACTTGGATCTTTTACAGTAGTTCCATGTGTGTAATATACTTGTGTTGGATCAGATTTTAATGTAAGTTTAAATTGAGCTCCTTTAAAGTCATGATAATTATCTTTTAAAGCTAAATTTGCTTCATCATCATAATCTGTCTCTTGTAATCTTTTATTTATTACTATTTTATACCATTGAGGTTTTTCTGGATGTTCAACACCAACTTTTCCTGCCTCTGTTGCTTCAGGATCAGAGTTTGCCCCAATAGATAAATATACTCTCTCTCTATTAATGTCAAAACCTACAGATGGTGTTACTTCTTCATAGTAGTATGAACCAATAGGCAAATCTTTGACCTCTGGTGTTATACCATTTACATCTGTATGTAAATTTGACCTTACTATTTCTCCTGCACTATAACGAAGTCTTTTTCCTTCGTATATATCTGTTGCCGCATAAAGATTATATACAGCATCTTTTAATACAGCATCACCTAATGTTTTACGAATATTAAATGTTCTTGCTGCATCATCATATTTTACAAGTTGTGCTGAACCTCTTTGATATCCATTTACATATAAGAATTCTGCTACACCAACTTGTCCACTTCCAACATGTTTTGTTTGTGGATTTGGCTTTTTAGAAAGTCCAGATGGAACACTAGTCTCAGTTACTGTATAATCTCCTACTATTATATTGTCCCAATATGCCCAACCATCATCACCTGTTGTTAATGTATTTGTTCCTGAAGGTCCTGTTACTGAGAATGTAGCACTAGCTACTCCCTCTCCGAATTCATCTGTTTTTCTGACTTTTAAACTTCCAAGTGCTTCTAGATGATATGTTGCACCTGCATTTCCAGCTGCTTCACGATTTGGAGTAGCAAGTTTTTGCCATGAACCACAAATCCATACTGTCATATCTTTATAAATCCATCCTGAACCAGATGAACTTAGACTTATATCCATATCTGAGTTAACAGTATTAGCATCAACAATTAATGTATAGCTTCCACCACCATTATCTTGTATCCTTCCTGCAGATGTTGATGGCATACTAGATGCTGTAAAGTCCATTCTATATGTATTACTTCCTGCATCAAAATATAAATTTCCACTACTTGGTTGAATAGAACCAGATTGTGCGTTTTGATTTGCAACATAATTTTCTGCTTCTGTAATTACTTCATAAACTCTACCTATGTTACCACTAGTAAGATGAGAACCATTAATACTTTGCATCATCTGCCAAACAGCAGCCTGTGAAAGCTGGTCACTAATCTTTCCATCATAGTACATAAACATAACATAGCTTATTGCTGCTGTACCACCCCATACCTGTGATTCAGTATAGTTTGCACTATTTTTTATCTTAACTCCGGCCTCAACACACCATACTTTCTCACCATCAAGAAAGTAGTTATAATATGAATGGTCTGTGTCTCCACCAGCACCAGTAGATTCATATAAATTGGTGCTTGAACCCTTACCATAAGAAAAGGTTCTTGCTTGTACTTCGGCTGTTCCAAACATAGCAATGCACATAAACATCAATGCTATTACTGTAAATAATTTAGCTTTTTTCATATACTCCCCCCATATATTTCCTTTGCCAACACATAAAATTATGTCTTAGATTAGGTCTATTTTCTATATAACATGATTATATAACAAATAAAATAATTAGTCATTTTTTTTAGATTTTATCTTTCATTTTTTATGAATTATTAAATAATTGTTTATTTTTTGCCATTTTTTTTTCATAATTTGGTTACTAATATTTCATTATTATTACAATACTTTTGTAAACCATTTATATATGGCAAAAACTTCACATTAATCTCGCTATTAATTATACTCATCTGATATATTTCCAAATATTTCTTCCATTGCATCTTCTAATGTAAGAAGTCCTGCAGTTCTATCTTTCTTTCTAACAATAACCATTCCAATATTTTTTTCTTGCATCATTTTAAATACATCATCTACTATTTCATCTGTTTGTACAAATACTACAGGTCGGATAAGATTTTTAATATCAAACTTAGCCTCTTTACTATACTGTAAGATTAAATCTTTTGTATTAAGTATTCCTACAATATTATCTAGTTTTTCTTCATATACTGGAATTCTAGAATATTTACATTCACGAATAACATGAAGTAATGCCTTTTCACTAATATATGTATCTACTGCTATCATTTTTTCTCTTATTGTCATTACATCTTCTACTTTTTTATCATCAAACTTGAAAATATTAAGTAGCATTTCTCCCTCTGTGCTTTCAATTATTCCCTCTTGCTTTCCTTTACTAATAATTGAAATAATCTCTTTTTCAGTTATCTTATCTTCACTCTGAATTTTAATTCTAAATATTTTACAAATTAAATTAGTTGAAAATGTAAGTAATACAACAATAGGGTAAAACAAAATTTGAAAGAAATCTACAATATTTACTGTTAATCTAGCAACAGTCATAGGAGATGCAAGTGCAATCTTTTTAGGAAATAGTTCTGAAAATACCAATGTAAAATATGAAAGTATTAGTGTTACAAAAACAATTAATCCATTTTCCAGTATTTTATCTGGTATACTTACAAAAGGTGCAATTTTTACATATAAATCTTGTGCAAAGGTTTCTGCTGCAAAGGCACTAGCAAGAAATCCTGCAAGAGTTATACAAATCTGTATTGTAGCTAGAAACGAACTTGAATTTCCAAGTAATTTTTTTATTTTCTTAGCTTTTTTACTACCTTTTTTTACATCTTCTTCTAATTCTGTTTTATTAATTGAGACAAAAGCCATCTCACAAGCAGAAAACAGTCCATTTAGAAACATTAATACTACTAATAATATACAACTTTTAATCATAATTTAACCTCTTTTATTCTATATTAACATTTATGTATAAATTAAACAAGTTTTATTGAATGAAAAAAAGCACTAATAAATAATATTAGTACCTTTTAAATTTCAAAAATTTATTTACTAATTATTTTACCTCCACCAACTACTATATCATCTAAATAAAATACAGCAGATTGTCCAGGTGTAATTGCTCTTTGAGGTTCATCAAAAATAATCTTAATCTTATCTTCTATTTGAACTATTTTAGCTTTTGCCATTTTTGATGTATATCTTGTTTTAACTTCCACTTCAAGAGGCTCTGTTATTTCATCAAAAAGAAGTAAATTAATATCTTCGACCATTATCTCTTTTGAAAACAGTTTATCATGAGTTCCAACAATAACCTCATTTTTATTCTTATTAAATCCAATTACAAATAGAGGTTCTTTGTATGATATTCCTAGTCCTCTCCTTTGTCCTATGGTATATTTATATAGTCCTGTATGAGTACCAAGTATTTCTCCTTTTGTAGTAACTATATTTCCTCTTTTTGGTTTTAATGTAGAATTTGTTTCAAGAAATCTTTTATAATCTCCATCAGGAACAAAACAAATATCTTCGCTATCAGGTTTATTTGCAACCTTTAAATTTGCCTCTTTAGCTATTTTCCTTATTTCATCTTTTGAGTCAAAATTTCCAAGTGGAAATATAACATGTTCTATTAAATCTTTTGGAATATTCCATAGTACATAGCTTTGATCTTTACTTCCTGCATTAGATTTCTTTAGCACCCATTTATTGTATTTTTCACTATACTCTGTTTTAGCATAATGACCAGTTGCAATATAATTGCATCCCATCCTTTTTGCTTCATCATACATTATTCCAAACTTCATATATTTATTACATTCAATACAAGGATTTGGTGTTTTACAATTAGAATAGCACTCTATGAAATCATCTATAACATATTTTCTAAACTCTTTTTTATAGTCTAAAGTAAAATGTGGTATCCCTATCTGATTACATACATTTTTAGCATCCATATATGTATTAATATTACAGCAACTACTTCCTGCAAAAAGTTCAAGTGTTGTTCCTATAACTTCGTAGCCTTGTTGTTTTAAAAGCAAAGCAGATACACTACTATCTACTCCACCACTCATTCCAAGTAATACTTTTTTATCTTCCATAAACTTTTTTATTAATGGCAACAATCTATCTTAGATTTGCCACTACTCTCCCTTTCTTCTATCATCTTTTCAATAGTATGCCATGCAAGTAATGCGCATTTTACACGTGCAGGCATATTAGAAACATTTTTAAATGCTATTGCATCTTCTAATTTTTCTAATTCCTTTTCATCCTTAATCTCACGTTTAATCATAGCAATAAATGTAGCTATTATTTCTTTTGCCTCTTTAATTGTTTTTCCACGAAGTGTATCTATCATAATTGAAGTTGATGCTTGAGATATAGCACAACCATGTCCTGTAAAAGCCATATCCTCTATAATATCCCCATTAAGTTTCAATTCAAGTTTAATTTCATCTCCACAATTAGGGTTATGTCCCATTTGACAATAATCTGCATCTTCTAATTCTTTTTTATTATACGAATTCATGCTATGTTCCATAATTAAATCATTATATACATCATCTAAATCGTTCATTAAACTAACTCTCTCTTTCTCTATTTATTAATGTATTTTTCAAACATTTGATGTGCCTTTTCTATAGCTTGAACAAGTCTATCTGCATCTTCTTTAGTATTGTATATATAAAAACTTGCTCTACAAGTAGAATCTATACCTAAATATCTTAGAAGTGGTTGTGCGCAATGATTTCCACTTCTTACACATACTCCGTAACTATCTAATACAGTAGCTACATCATGTGGATGTACACCATTTAAGTTAAATGATATAACTCCTTGATGATTTTTACTATTTGGAGTTACATATAATGTTAAGTAATCTAATTTTCTTAACTTTTCAAGAGCATATTCTACAACTTCATCTTCAATTTTTTGAATTGTATCATAGCCTATTTTTTCTATATAATCTATTGCTGCACCAAGTGCAACAACTCCACCAACATTTTGAGTACCAGCCTCAAATTTATTTGGAAGTGGTGCAAAAGTGGTATCTTGTTCATACACATACTCTATCATATCTCCACCCATTAAGAAAGGAGACATTTTATTTAATATTTCTCTTTTACCATATAGTACGCCTATTCCAAGAGGAGACATCATCTTATGACCAGAAAATACTAAAAAGTCTGCATTAAGTTCTTGTACATCTATTTTAAAATGAGGTATGCTTTGAGATGCATCTACTAGGACTACAGCTCCTTTTTTATGTGCATAATCTATTATTTTCTTTATATTATTTACTGTACCTAGTACATTTGAAACATGAGTAATACCTACAATTTTAGTTTTATCTGTAATTTTTGTTTCTATTTCCTCATCTGTAAGTTCAAATTCATCATTTATGTACATATATTTTAATGTAGCACCCTTAGTTTTAGCTACTTTTTGCCAAGGAACAAGATTTGAATGGTGTTCCATAATAGAGATAACTATTTCATCATTTTCTTTTACATTATCCATTCCATAAGAATACGCAACTAAATTTAAAGATTCAGAAGCATTTTTTGAAAATATTATTTCTTCTGGTGATTTTGCGTTTATAAACTTAGCAATTTTTTTACGAGTATTCTCATATTCATTAGTTGCATCCATACTAAGAGTGTAAGCTCCTCTATGTGGATTTGCATTATTAACTGTATAAAATTTATTTAGTGCATCAAGAACCTCTTGTGGTTTTTGTGAAGTTGCACCACTATCTAAATATACAATATCTCTATTATTAAAAATAGGAAAATCTTTTTTAATTTCTTCTGCTGTCATAATCTAAAATACCTCCATTATATATATTCTTCTAAAAATCTATCTTTAATCTTTTCAATTTCTTCTTTTGAAACGCCACAAGATAGTATGTAATTTTCATAAGTTCCATAATTCTCTTTTAATCTCTTAATAAATGTATCCATAAATTTTGCTTTTGATACTCTAATATAAGGACTATATGAATTCATTAATTCATCATCTTTTATATATGTGTATGTTGTCTGATAGTTTGCTATAATGTCTTTATCTGATACATTACACATTCCAAGTAATAATGCTGTAATAACACCTGTCCTATCTTTACCTGCAGTACAATGATATAGAACTCCTCCTTTTGCATTTGCAATAGTTTTAAATACTTTTGCAATTTTGTCTTTATTACTTAGTAATAAATAATATCCTTCTCCAAAATCAAAAGAGTCATCAAGTGCATATTTTTCAATATACTCCTCAGTTTCTACATTAGATAATGGAATATAATGATAATTAAAATAATCTAAGTCTATATTATCATCACTTACAAAATCATTTTGGATTTTGGTATTTCCTCTAAAATCTAGTATATCTGTTATACCATATTTTTTTAGAAATTCATTATCTTTCTTGGTTATATTTTTTAATCTATTTGCCCTAACAAATACTTTAAAACGTGTAACTTTTCCATCAAGTGTTGGATAGCCTCCAAGTTCTCTAGCATTGTTAGCACCTTCAAGTGGTAATCTAACAAACTCCATACTAAAAACTCCTTAATTTAACTTTTCATCAATTTTATCTAATATTTCTTTTTTAACATCCTCATCTTCAATCTTTTCTATTATTGGAGTAAATTTTGCTCTAACAATTAGCTTCATTGCCTCTTTTTGAGATATTCCTCTACTCATTAAATAGAATAGTTCACTTTTATCTACTTTTCCAGATGCAGTAGAGTGATTTCCCTCTACATCTTCTTCGGTACATAAAAGCATTGGTAATGCCTTAGATTTTGCATTTTCAGATAAAAGCATACAAAACTCATTTTCATTTCCTTTAGATTTTGTACAACCTTGTTTAAAATCTATTGTTCCTTTAAAGTTCTTTACTGCTCTGTCTTTTAATGCACCTTGTACCTCTATATTTGTATCAGATTTTTCTCCACGCAAATGAGAAATATAGTTCATATCTATTAATCTATCATTATCTCCAAGATATATAGTATCTAATTGATTAATACTATTTTTCCCAACTAAATTTGAATAGTAATTTGATATACTCTTTTGTCCACCAAAGTCTATTATTACTACATTTAATTTAGCATTTTCTTCAATATTAGCTTCAATAGACATAAAATTCAAAGAATTAGAATTTAACATATTTAATACAACTAATTGACTATCAGAATTTGCTTTAGCATCTACTTTTATATTACTCATTGCTATATGTTTTACATCATCTTCTGAGTTATACTTTAAAATAACATTTCCCTTTGAATACTCCTGTGCTTCTATCTTAACGTAATTTGAAAGTGTATTTTCTTTTTCACTTAAATTGTATTGTATAAATGCTTTTTCTTTTTCTTCAGCTTTTTCCAAGTTAATTTCAAATTTTAAATTTTTTTCTATTTCCTCTATTTCTTTTCCAACTCCATATACAAATTTTTCTTCTTTTAAAGTTGAATTAGAATTTATAGTTATATTAGTTGTATCATTTACTATATTAAAAGAATTAAATTTACTAACTTTTTGAGGTAATTGTATTTCTTTTAATACTATATTATTCATTCCAAAATTAACACTAGTTCTTACAGGAGTATTATTTAAAATTAAATCTTCCATTATCCTATTGCTCCTTCCAACTCTAAGTTAATTAAATTATTCATTTCTACTGCATATTCCATAGGTAGTTCTTTAGATACAGGAGATGCAAATCCACGAACAATCATAGCCTTAGCATCTTCCTCACTAATTCCTTTAGACATTAAGTAGAAAATAGTTTTATCACTAATTTTTCCAATCTTTGCCTCGTGTGAGAACTCTACATCATCCGTTCTAATATCATTTACAGGTATTGTATCTGAACGAGATATATTATCTAACATAAGAGATTCACAAGAAACACTACATTTTGAATTTTTAGCATTTTCATTTACACGTACAAGAGCTCTGTATGTGCAAACTCCTCCATCTTTTGAGATAGATTTAGCATTAACTAGACTAGATGTGTTAGGTGCATTATGTACTACCTTAAATCCTGTATCTAGGTTTTGTCCTTCTCCTGCAAATGAAATTCCTGTGTATTCTGTTTTAGCTCCTTCACCATTTAAGATACTCATAGGGTATAACATAGATTTTTTAGAGCCAAATGAACCAGATACCCATTCTATTTTAGCATTTTTTCCTGCAATAGCTTTTTTAGTATTTAAGTTTAACATATTTTTAGACCAATTCTCTATTGTAGAATATCTAAGATATGCGTTATCTTTTACATACAATTCAACACAACCTGCGTGTAAATTTACTTTATTATATTTAGGTGCAGAACATCCCTCAACAAAGTGAAGACTTGCTCCCTCATCTACAATAATTAATGTATGTTCAAATTGTCCAGACTCTGGTGAGTTAAGTCTAAAATATGATTGTAATGGGATATCTACTTGAACTCCCTTTGGAACATATACAAATGAGCCACCAGACCATACTGCAGCATGTAAAGCAACAAATTTATGGTCAGTAATTGGTACACATTTCATAAAATGTTCTTTTACAAGTTCAGGATAATCTCTTACAGCACTTTCCATATCTGTGTATATAACACCTTGTTTAACAAGTTCCTCTTTAATACTGTGATAAACTACTTCTGAATCGTATTGTGCTCCAACTCCTGCTAAAGAATTTCTTTCAGCCTCTGGAATACCTAATTTTTCAAAAGTGTTTTTTATATCTTCTGGCACATCATCCCATGAACTATTTAACTTACTCTTTGGTCTAACATAAGTAGAAATTTCGTCCATATTAAGTTCAGATAAATCTGGTCCCCATGTTGGAAGTTCCAATTTATTATATACTTTCAAAGCTTCAAGTCTAATATCTCTCATCCAATCTGGTTCATTTTTTTCTTTTGAAATTTCCTTAACAATTTCTTCTGTTAAACCTTTTTTCATCTTGAAGTCATAGTCATCTTCATTACGAAAATCATAAATATTACTATTTATATCTTCTATCTTAGTTTTCTTCTTCATATTCTTCTTCTCCAACTCTATATTGTGCAAATCCTTCTTGTTCTATTTGTCCTACTAGTTCGCTTCCACCAGTTTTTACTATTTTTCCATCTACTAAAATATGTACATAATCTATATCTAGTTCGTTTAATATCTTTGCATTATGAGTAATAATTAAAACTGAGTTCTCGCTATTTTTAAACATCTTTATACCTTCAGAAACTGTCTTAACAGCATCTACATCTAGACCTGAGTCTGTTTCATCTAGTATAGCAAGTTTTGGATTAAGCATTAAAAGTTGTAATATTTCGTTTTTCTTCTTTTCACCACCAGAAAAACCTACATTTAAGTCTCTTTTAGCATAATTTTGATTCATTTTTAATTTTGTCATATAATCTTTCATTTCTTTTCTAAATGCAAAGGCTTTTACTGGTTCTTGAGTAACTTTACTTTTAGCAAATCTCAAAAAATTTTCAACAGATACTCCTGGAATTTCCTCTGGAGATTGAAAAGACATAAATATTCCTTTTCTTGCAATTTCATCTGTTTTTGAATTAGTAATATCTTCTCCTTCAAATTCTATACTTCCAGACTTTTTTACATATTGAGGATTATTAAAAATTGAATTTGCAAGTGTAGATTTACCTGCTCCATTTGGTCCCATTACTACATGAATTTCACCTTTTCCAATTTCTAAATTAAGTCCTTTTAATATTTCTTTGTCTTCTGCGTTTACATATAGGTCTTTTATTTTTAATAATGTATCCATTTTATTCTCCTTTTTATATACTTAAAAAAATCCTTGAAAAATAAGGATAATTTAAAATGTTAGTTTCGACTAACATTATACTATAATTGTTTGCTAAAGTCAAGAAAATATACAAGAATAACACTATCTATATACTAGATTTTATTTGTATTTTAAATTACTTTTCTATACAAGAAATAAAAGCTAGGAAATCCTAGCTTTTAAATACTTAAATATATTATTCTCCAACTTTTGTTCCACATTCAGGACAGAATTTTGTTCCTGCAGGTAATTCCTTACCACAATTAGAACATTTTGCAGCTTCTGGTTTTTTAGCTCCACATTCGTTACAGAATTTACCATCATTTTCTTTACCACAATTTGGACATTTCCATGTATCTTTTTTAGTTTCTGGAGCTGGTTGTTGTGCTTGTTGACTTGCTACTGCTTGTGCTGAAGCTGCTGCACCAACTGCTGCATTTTGATTAGCATTACTAAATACTCCGTTTCCTGCCATATTCATCATACCTATTCCCATAACACCTGCAGCTGCACCATTTGCATTATTTGCTGCATCTTTAACAGCTTGTGAATATGAGCCAACAAGTGTTCCTTGTTGCATTTGAGCATTAGCACTAAGAATGTAGTTGTTAATATATTCTTCAGATTTTTCATCTAATGTTACTGATTCAACAACAAATCCAACAATGCTTAATCCTCTTTCTCTTATCTTTTCATCAAAAACCTTAGAATCCATTAATTGTTTAATTTCATCTGTTTGGCTTGGAAGTTCTAATACAGGAATTTTATATTTTTCTGTTCCAAGTTCATTTAATACATTTTGGAATGTACCAATAACTTCTGACCTCATTTGTTCTACAAGTTGATCTTTTTTGAATTCTGTTGCTGTTCCAGCAATTTCTTTCATAAATAGTGATGGGTCTGAAATTTTAAATGTATATTTACCAAAGCATTTTACTTTAACTGCTAAAGGTAGCATTCCACCTGTCATTTGGTTTGGTACTGGATGAGACCAGTCTTGGAATGGAACAGGATTTGCAGTTCCAAACTTGTTATCTATTATCTCTTTTGTATTGAAATAGAAAACTGCTTGTCTGTTAGCTGCTGAACCACCATAAGTAAATCTTTGCCACATTTCTTTAAATACTGGACCAAATTGTCCTGCAAAGAAAGATGGTGAAACAGATTCATCATATACATAGTCTCCTTCTTCTGCTGATGCATCTAAAACTTTACCATTTTGCATAATAATTGCACATTGTCCAGGCATAACCCTAATTAAACTATTTTTTGTGATAACACCTGTGTCTGTTGTTACTTGTTTCATAAGTGTATCATTATCCATGTTTTCACAAGATATAACCTCTTTCCATTGGTCATGTAATGTTGAGCCTATTGCTCCAACTGCTGCTTTAATTAATCCCATATCAAATACCTCCTTAAAAAATATATGGTTTTCAATCATTACCTCAAACTCATTATATAGTATTTTTTTTCTTTTTTCAATTATATATAAATAAAGTTATATAAATCTTTTATTTTTCAATTTTTACATAGCAAAAATAACGAAATATACTGAATTCCGTTATTTTTTTTATTTTCTCTACTCATCTTCTTCAAAAGACTTTAACTTTGCATACTTTTCTGGTTCGAAATCTGTATCATACTCTATCTCATCAAAAAGTTCTGGCATATCTTCTTTAAATTTTAAAAGAAGTGGTATTAAAAGTTGTCTAATTGATGGATGAGCATGTTTACTTGCTCTTAATGAAAGTATGTGTTTCCATTCTCTAATATTTGCTGTCATATTAACTTCTGCTGCCGTACTATGAGGTAAAAGCATACGTAATTGGTCTGGTTTTCCACCGATTTCAGATAATTTAATATATGATTTTTCTATATTTTCCATTGTATCTTTCCAAATTTCATATTCTTGAGTACCTTCATCTATATGGCTTGGTTTAATAAATTTAATCTCGTTATCAAATTTATCTTTTCCATAATTACAATATCTTGTGCTTTCAATAGAAAAACTAGCAAATCTGTGTCTTGTTAAGTCTTTGTATACTCCAATATCACAAATCATTCTAACTGATACTTTTTCATGTTCAAGTATTGATTCATGACCTCTATTTATACAGTTCTTCAATAAGTGCTTGTAACTATCTTCACTTATTTTATCTTCTGACCTATAGCAAGTCCTACAAGCTCTTTCTATTCTTTTCATAATCTTTTTTCCGTCGTAATCTTCAACGTAAATAACTGGGTCTATTAGTTTCATTTTCTTATCCTCCATTTCAATATTATTCTTTGAAATATTATCAGAATAAAAGTAAATTTTCAATTCAATATGTAATATTTTATATATTTTTATCTAATTTTAATATTTCGTTTGTTTTTGTGTTTCCCTTAGTGAGTATATCATATATAAAAATAATTTGTAAATATTTTTTTCTCATAAAAAAAAAGCAATTAGCAATGTAGTTTTGCCAATTACTTTTATATTATTTTTTAAACATTATTTTGTAAAGGTGGTAGTATTTGTTTTTTTCTTGATACTACTCCTGGAAGATATGCTTCATCATTTTCAAGAGCTACTCCAAAAGCTCTTTCAAAAATTGAAGTTTCTTTACCAAGTACAATAGCTTGTGAATTACTTTCAATTATATCTGTTATTACAAATACAAATAAGTCTACTCCATTTTGTTCAATGTCTTTTTTCATAGCTTCTTCTATTTCTGCTTTTCTAGCAAGCATAACAGAAATATCTGCACTATTTACTTGTGCAATTTTTGCTTTTTTATCATTAAGTGAACATTCTTTGCAATCTAAAGAAATAAGTTCTTCTGCAGATAAATCACTTAAATCTGTTCCTGCTTTTAACATTTCTAGACCATACTCCTTATAGTCTATTTGTGCAATTTTAGCAAGTTCTTCTACAGCTTTTTCATCTTCAACAGTTTTTGTAGGAGATTTTAAAAGTAATGTATCTGAAATAATAGCACTAAGCATTAATCCTGCCATTGTTTTATCTATTTCAACATTATTTTCTTTATACATTTTATATAATATTGTACAAGTACATCCTACAGGTTCTGCTCTATAATATAGAGGCTCTGCAGTCTCAAAATCATTTATTCTGTGATGGTCTACAACCATTTTAATTTTAGCATTTTTAATACCATCTGCACTTTGAGAAAATTCGTTGTGGTCTACTAAAATTACTTCTTGGTCTTTTTCAACTTCACAGATAAGTTGTGGTGCTTGTACATTTAGATAATCTAAAGCATACTTTGTTTCTTTATTTGGTTCGCCTAAACGACATGCTTTAACACTATCTCCAAGTTTTGTTCTTAAATTTGCAAGTACTAATGATGAACATATAGTATCAGTATCTGGACTCTTATGTCCGAAAATTAATTTTTCCATAAATATCTTCCTTTCTTAAATTAATTATTCTTCACCTTTTTTTCTTTCACGTATAATAATATGAATTGGTGTTCCTTTAAAACCGAATTGTTTTCTTAAATGATTTTCTATATATCTTACATAAGAAAAATGCATTAATTCTTTTGAATTAACAAAGATAACAAATGTTGGTGGTCTTGTTGAAACTTGAGTCATATAATATACTTTTAGTCTTCTACCTTTATCTGATGGAGGTTGAGTAATAGTTACCGCATCCGCCAAGACATCATTAAGAAGTCCTGTTGAAATTCTTTTACTATTTTCTTTGTCTACCTCGTTAATCATTTCAAAAAGTTTATCTACTCTTTGACCTGTTACAGTAGAAATAAATATAATAGGTGCATAACTTAGGTATGATAGTTTATCATACACTTGTTTTTTATATTTTTCAAGTGTATTAGTCTCTTTTTCCACTAAGTCCCACTTATTTATTACTATTATAACACCTTTTCCACCTTCATGTGCAAGTCCTGCAATTTTTTCATCTTGTTCTGTTACACCTTCTGTTGCATCAATCATAATTAAGCATACATTTGCTTTTTCTATTGCAGATTTGGCTTTAAGTACAGAATATTTTTCTAATTTATCATAAACTTTATTTTTTCTTCTTATTCCTGCTGTATCTACAAATACATATTTACCATCTGAATTTTTAAAATATGTATCAATAGAATCTCTAGTTGTTCCTGCAATATCTGATACTATAACTCTTTCTTCTCCAAGTATTCTATTTATTAAAGAAGATTTTCCTGCGTTTGGTTTTCCAATTACAGCTACACGTATTGTTTCTTCATCTTCAATTTCATTTTCTACTTCTCCAAAATTATCGTAAATAGCATCAAGTAACTCACCAATTCCAAGTTTTTTTCCTGCAGAAATTGGAAGTGGATCACCTAAACCTAGATTATAAAATTCATATATTTCATCTGGTGGAGCACCTACTCTATCGCATTTATTACATACAAGTATAACTGGTTTTTTAGTTCTTCTAAGCATCTGTGCTACTTCTTCATCTGAAACTGTAACACCTGCTTTAACATCAGTTATAAATACTATTACATCTGCAATATCCATAGCAAGTTCTGCTTGTCTTCTCATTTGCTTTAAAATAACATCTTCAGACTCTGGCTCAATACCTCCAGTATCTATCATTTGAAATGTTATACCACGCCAATTACAATCTGCATATATTCTATCTCTTGTTACACCAGGAACATCTTTTACTATAGATATTTTTTCACCAGATAATGCATTAAATAATGTAGATTTTCCTACGTTTGGTCTTCCAACTATTGCAACTACCTTTTTTGGCATTTTTCTTTTCGCCTCCTTTTTTATTTATTCTCTTATATACACGAGTAACATTTTACCATTTTTTATGTAAAAAGTCAAAGATATAATGCTTTATTTTATTAAAGCTCTCAAAAAAGCAAAAAAAGTTAAGGATGACCTTAACTTTTCTTTTTTACACTGTTTTTTATATCTTCTAAATTTGTATTTTCCTTTTTAAGTTTATTTTGTGTAATAGTATTAACTATAATGTCTACTATAACTGCAAGTATTATGATAAGAGTTGGTAAAAATAAGCTTAAACCATTTACTTTACATACTATAGCTGCTACGATTGCTATTACACAAATTGCTATAACTAAATAATTCATTATTTATACAATATCTCCTGATTAAAATATTTTTTAATAACTTGTGAGAATTTAGTTTTATCTACTTTTTCTTCAAAATTGCTTGAATTGTGAACAGTATTACCATTAACAAGTTTTACATCTAAACTCCAGTCTACATCTACATCTTCTATTTCTACTTCTGCACCAAATATTTGGTCAAAAAGTCCACTATCATACATTTCTTCATTGAAGTCTAAATATTTACCATAAGACCATTTTTTCTCAACAGTCTCTCCATTTGGCATAATATAATATGTATAAACCCTATTTTCATCGTCAAGATATACTTGGTATTGTATATAGCCTTCATCTGTTTTCTCTGTATATTCAAAATTTGTAAATGCAACATCTTTATGTGCGTGATACTTATCCCTTGAATATACAAATCCACCAACACACGCACATACAAGTACAAGAATAACTACTGCAAGAATAACAAAATAATGAATATTGTCTACTCTAAGAAGTTTATCCTCTTTACTAAAACTAAAGCCTTCTTCTTTCTTTATTTTTTTAGGCACTATTTAACACCTTCTTCAATTTCTTGCTCATTTAATTCTCTTTCAGAAACAAGTTCACCTTTAACTACAACTCTTCTTGTAGCAGCAGATGTACATGTTATACAAGTAATCTCTCTTTTATTTGACCAATCTAATACTTCTGTTTGAGATGGGTCTACAACAGTTGTAGATGTAACTGAATAAATGTATTCATGTGTTTTTGTTACTATTACAATTCTATCTCCAACTTGTACTTTGTGTAAATTTCTAAATATTTCAGTATATATATTATTATGTGCAGCAAGTGCAAAGTTACCTATTTGTCCTGGTTCTGCGCTACCTTCAAATTTTCCTATATAATTTTTTAAAGTTTCATCATCTGTTCCTTCAACTATTTGACCACGAATACCGTATGCAGAAATATCTAATACAGCAATAGCATTACCTGTTACACGTATAGGTTCTTTACCTGCAAGGCTTGCAAGTATATTTCCATCACTTCCAGTAGTAGATGTTTTTATCTGCTCTGTTAAATTTTTAATTTTCTCTTGATTTAATAGATTTTTTACCTCAATTATTGCAAAAGAAGTTATTGCTATAAATAATACAAGTATTACTATTTCCTTTATTTTTATACTACTTAGTATCTTACCTTTTTTCATTAGATTCATCCTCCTATAACAAAAAATAATATATTAATATTACCCCTTATATTTCGATTATAGCATAAAAAACAAATTTAAGTCAATAATGTAACATAAAATTATGTAGTCTTATTACAAATTATGTAAATAATCTAAAAAGCCTTTATTTATTGACTTTTTTTGGTTTTTAATATATAATATTTTTGTAATTTTGACAAAAAATGTTACAATAAAGTAATATTTATTTAAGGAGTTGAATATTATATGAAGATTGGTATTTTTACAGATGCGTATAATCCCACTACTTCTGGGGTAGTTACATCTATAAATATGGTTGAACAAGAAATGAAAAAAAGAGGACATGAAGTATATGTTTTTGCTCCTACTAAAGCAATTCAACCAAACGATAATCAAACTCTTTATATGGTAAGAAGTATTCCTCTATTAATTGCAAAAGAATATAAGTATAGAATTGCAACTTTTTATTCAAGAGAAGTAGCAAAAAGAGTAAAAGAACTGGGTATAGATGTAGTTCATACTCAAGATGAGTTTTCTCTTGGACTATTTGGAAAGATAATGTCAAGAAAAATGAATATACCATTTATTCACACTTACCACACTATGTGGGAAGACTATCTACATTATATTTCACCATTTAAAGGTAATCATTCAAATCTTAAAAAGGTTGTAAGAAATTTTTCTAAGACTTTTGTTAGAAAAGCAAGTTGTGTAATAGCACCTTCAAAAAAAACAGCTGAATACCTAAAAAATGAATGTAAAGTTCAAAATAAACCAATATACGTTGTTCCAACAGGAATAGATATTGTACCTTTTAAAGCAGAAAACTTTACAGATGAAGATAGACTTAACTTAAAAACTTCTCTTGGTATTGCTAAAGATGAAAAAGTTATTCTATTTTTAGGTAGAATAGCAGATGAAAAAAGTATAGATGTTATTATTGACCAAATGCCAGAGCTTTTCAAAAAATATAACAAAGTAAAATTTGTAATTGCAGGTTACGGACCACAAGAGGAAGATTTAAAAGCCCAAGTCAAAAAATTAAATATTCAAGATAAAGTAATATTTACAGGTAAAATTCCTTGGGTAGAAGTACCAAAATACTATAATATGGCAGATGTATTTGTTAATGCTTCTCTTACTGAAACACAAGGTTTAACATTTATTGAAGCTATGGCAGCAAGTACTCCTGTTGTTTGTAAATATGCACCTAATCTTACAGAATTTATTACTAATGAAAAAAATGGTATATTTGTTCACAACAATAGTGAATTTAGTGATGCAATAATTAGAGTATTAGATGATAAAGATTTAAGAGATACTTTAATATCTAATGGACTTGAAACTGCAAATGATTTTTCTTCAGAAAAATTTGGAGAAAAATTAGAAACTATATACTCTGAAATGATAAAATTAAATAAAGAAAAAAACAAAGAAAAGAAAAAAACAATATATAGCACAATTAAAAAGAAACTACAAATGATAGCAAAGAAATAGAAATAGATATAGAAATAGGATGTGATAAATTATGTGGCTTATTACAATTTTAGTAGTAATTCTTGTTGCACTACTACTCATAGTAATTGTAGACACTTCTATGAAGCTTGCTCTTATGATTACTACATTATATAACTACGAATCTAAAAAATTATTTATACCCGCAACACTTACTGTTGCTCTATGGGTATTATTACTACTTGGATGCTTTAACACAATAAATAAAGCAATGGACAATAATTCATTAGATATTTTATTTTCAATGATTTTTGACCATGCTCTACTTGAACAATATAAATATGTTATAATTAAACCTTTAATTTCAACATTTATAATCGGCACTTTTTTACAATCATTTACATATTACACTGTAAATATTAACTACCAACGTGTCACAGGTTCAGTTAGATTTTCATTAAAGAAATTTATATCATTCTTATCTAAAAAAATCTTTAAGAAAGATATAACTTTTGGAAACTCTAAAAAGGCTTTAACTGAAATTCATTTAGGACCTAAAAAACTTACTTTTATTCGTGCAATAATAACAAGTATGATAACAATCGTAGTTACCTTATTTATCTGTATCTTATTATTTATGATTGGTCAATCATTAAGTAAAGATGTTTTAAAAATGTAATTATACTATAAAGAGCACTCTCTTAAGTGAGAATGCTCTTTTTTTATTCATTTATTTTTTCTTTTATATAGTTATTACACATTTCTAATACTTCCTTTGTCTTTTGAGTTATAGAATCACTTTTAAATGTTTCAACTACTCTGTTATAGAAAGACTCTAAATATTTTTTATCACTTATTATCTTCAAACAAAATGGATAATTAAAATCAAAAAGATAACTGTAAAAAGCAAGTATTTGGTCTGCATTATTATGTATATGCTTATAATTAACAAATCTTTCTTTTACAAATTCTTCAAATAATGCTTCACTCATTTCTTGATTTTGGAAATCTTTGTACCAAAAAATATCTATCATTTCATCTTCGTTCATTACACGATATATATCCAGTTTATCTGCATCACGAATTATTTTAGAAAATAACAAAGCCTCTCCTTCAACATCTTCATCTATTTTTGCTTTATTATGATTATATACAGCTTTTTTTATTATATCATCATATTCATTTGTATCAATAAATTTATCTATCAAACCATCTTCATATAGCACTTTTAGACTGTAACTTGCATGGTCTATACCACTATCTCTATCACTAAAAGTATCATATACTCTTGCTTGTTCAAATCTTCCTATATCATGAAAAAATCCTATTAGTTCAGCAAGTTTTACTTTTTCTTCATCTAGTCCTAGATTTTGTGCAATTAATTTACAATTTTGTGCTACATGAAGTATATGTTCCATTTTTAGCTTTATTCTTCCATTAGTTATATCATAATTACTTACATATTCTTTAAATACTATTTTTGCATTGTCTATATCTATCATACTCTCTCCTATCCTACTATTTTAGTTAATTGTTCGCCATATTTACTATATAATTCATTTCTTATTCTAATATTTTCAGGTAGTTCTAGTTTTTTATCTTTTTCAATTAACTCTTTTACCGCTTCTTGAGTTTTTTCAAGTACCTTAGTATCTGTTAATAAATTTGCAAGTTTAAATTCTGGCATTCCAGACTGTCTTATTCCAAAGAAATCTCCTGGACCTCTTAACTCTAAGTCCTTTCTAGCAATTAAAAAGCCATCATTACTTTCTTTCATTATTCCAAGTCTTTGTCTAGCAATTACAGATTTATTGTTACTTTTTAGGATACAATACGAAGCTGAACTTCCTCTACCAACTCTACCACGAAGTTGGTGCAATGCTGCAAGACCAAACCTATCTGCATTTTCTATTACCATTACTGTAGCATTTGGTACACTAATACCAACCTCGATAACAGTAGTAGAGATTAAAATATTTATATTATTTTCTTTAAACTCCTGCATAATATTGTCTTTTTCTTTATTCTTCATCTTTCCATGAAGTATTGCTACATTATACTCTGAAAATTCTTGTTTATATTCCTCGTACAGACTTTCCACTGAATTTAAGTCTAAATCTTCATTTTCTTCTACTAAAGGACATACTACATATACCTGTCTTCCCTCTTTTATTTGTTTCCTTAGAAAATTATATACTCTCTGATTATATGAATCATCTACTACGCATGTATCTATTGGTTTTCTTCCTGGTGGTAATTCATCTATAATTGAGAGGTCTAAATCTCCATACAAGATAATTGCAAGTGAACGAGGTATTGGTGTTGCTGTCATAACAAGTGTATCTACTACTTTTCCTTTGGTTGAAAGTTTCATTCTTTGTTTAACACCAAATCTATGTTGTTCATCTGTTACAACAAGTCCTAAATTACTAAATTCAATATTATCCTCTATTATAGAGTGAGTTCCAATTAATATGTCTATTTCATTATTCTTTAATCTTTCTACAATTTTTTCCTTATTTCTTTTAGTAGTAGCAGAAGTTATTATCTCTGCTCTCATGCCTAGTTTTTCAAAATACACGGATAACTCATTATAATGTTGATTTGCAAGAATTGTTGTAGGTGCCATAATTGCTGCTTGATAACCATTTTTTACCGCTAGATACATTGCAATAGCTGCTACCATAGTTTTTCCTGAGCCTACATCTCCTTGTACAAGTCTATTCATTACAATATTTGAGCTTAAGTCTTTTTTTATTTGTTCAACTACTCTTTTTTGAGCATTAGTTAGTTCAAAAGGAATTATTTTTCTAAATTCGCTATCATCTAAATCTTTATATATATTTGTCTTTGTTTCTACTAAATTATTTTCTTTCATATTAAAAAGAGCTAATTGAAATAAAAAAAGTTCTTCAAAGATTATCCTATTTCTAGCACTTTCTACCATATTATATGACTTAGGAAAATGTACATTTTGCACTGCATAATTTTTTTCAACTAAACCATATTTTGTTCTAAATTCGGTAGAAAAAATATCTGTTAACATTATGTTTTTCTCTAAAAGTTCGCTTATTATTTTAAATAGATAATTCTGAGTAATTCCAGCTGTTAGACTGTATATAGGGTATAAACCTTGTATCTTTTCAAGTTGAGAAACATCATATATACTACAAGACTCTAAATTTACTCTACTTCCAATAATATTAGATACTTTTCCAAAGAAAAGATATGTTTGTCCTTCTTTTAACCTATCTTTTATGTATATTTGATTATACCATGTTAAAAATGCAAGTGAGCCTGTATCATCTGTTACAACAGTTGATATTATTTTTTTCTTTCTTGCATATACAACTGATACAGGTTTTACCACAGTTCCAAAAAACAACACATTTTTATCTTTTTCAAACTCATCTATCTTAACTACCTTAGTTCTATCTTCATACGTTCTAGGGTAGTATTCTATTAAATCTTTTACTGTATAAATTCCAAGTTTATTTAACAGTTCAAACATCTTTGGACCTACGCCTTTTAAATATTGCACACTAGTATCCAAATTTATACTTTTTTCCATTATATCACCACATAAATTATACACTAAAACAAGTGTTTATTCAATTATATTAGTATCCAAAATTATTTAATTTAGGCACAAAAAAACTCTAAAGAACTAAATCTCTAGAGTTTTTTATTATTTATTTAATTAAGTCTACTATGTCTTCTGAATAAACATCTACAATAAAGTATACATAGTTTCCTTTAGAACCGATTTTACGATTTTGAACAAGTTCATAATCTTCTGCAAGATAATCTTTCCATAGTTCTTCGTAAGTATCACCATAATCTCTGAATGCTTGTTTAATGTTTTCTACATTCCCCTCTGTTGCTTCAATTATTATGTACATATTAGAACTAATATTTACTGAAGGAACTTTTCCAATAAAATCTTTAACCCATTCTTGTTTTATATAGAACTTATCTGTTAAATCTTCCATAGTAATAGCTTGAAGATTAGCATTATCTAAATCTGTTGAATCTTCAATGTTTGTTGATAGTAGTGTTAAATCCAAATCTACTGGTACTACATCTTTTTCAATATTACTCATCAATGCTACTGTTAAAACTATAACAGCAGATATAACAAAGACAGCTATAACACAAGTCAGTATAACATTTGTTTTTTTCATTACTATCACTCCCTTAAAAATTCATATATTAATATTATACACTATTTATTTATTATTTCAAGTAACAACTTATTTACAATTTGTGGATTTGCTTTTCCTTTAGTTTCTTTCATGATTTGTCCAACAAGAAATCCTATAGCTTTATCTTTTCCTGCTTTATAGTCTGCTATAGATTGAGGATTTGCTTGAACTACCTTTTCTACTAGTTCTTTTATTGCTCCCTCATCTGACATTTGAACAAGTCCTTTTTTCTCAACTATTTCTTTAGCATTTTCTCCACTTTCAAACATATCTTCAAAAACTTGTTTAGCTATTTTTGATGATATTGTTCCTTTATCTATTAAATTTATAAGTTCTGCAAGATTTTCTGGAGTAACTTTTGATTCATCTATTTCTATTTCTTTTTCATTTAACATTCTTGCAAAATCTCCCATAATCCAGTTTGCAACAGCTTTTGGATTATTACAAATATCGTTTGCTTTTTCAAAGAAATTTGCAGATTTAATTGATGAAGTTAATATATCTGCATCATATTCTGGTAAAGAAAATTCTTTCATATATCTTTCTTTCTTAATATGAGGCATTTCTGGTAAATTGTCTTTTATATTATTTACATATTCATCACTTAATACGATAGGTGCTAAATCTGGTTCTGGGAAATATCTATAATCATGAGCATCTTCTTTTGCACGCATTGCATAACCAATTCCTTTTGCATCATCCCATCTTATAGTTTCCTGTTTTATTTTTCCACCTTCTTCAATAACTTTTATTTGTCTATTTGTTTCAAATTCAATTAAGTTATGTATTGCTTTAAATGAATTCAAATTCTTTGTTTCTGTTCTTGTTCCAAATTCTTTTTGTCCTACAGGTCTTACTGATAGATTAACATCACATCTAAGTGAACCTTCTTGCATTTTACAATCACATACATTTAAGTATTCTAGTATAGATTTTAAAGTTTGCATATATGCTACTGCTTCATCTGCGTTTCTAATATCTGGTTCAGAAACTATTTCAATAAGTGGAACAGCACATCTATTCATATCTACTAAAGTATCTCCAGTATATGCATCATGTATTAATTTACCTGCATCTTCTTCTATATGAATTCTTGTAATACCAATTCTCTTTTTCTCACCATTTACATTAATATCTAAATGTCCTCCTAAACATAAAGGAAGGTCATATTGTGATGTCTGATATGCTTTTGGTAAGTCTGGATAAAAATAATTTTTTCTATCTTGTTTTGAAAATCTTGAAATATCACAATTAGTTGCAAGACCAGCTTTTACAGCATATTCTACAACTTTTTCATTTAATACTGGAAGAACACCAGGCATACCAGTACAAATTGGACAACAATGTGTATTTGGGTCTGCACCAAATGATGTTGAACAATTACAGTACATTTTAGTATTTGTTGAAAGTTCTGCATGAACTTCAAGTCCTATTATTACTTCATAATCTTTCATTATTATTTGTCCTCCTTTATAAATTGTGGTTTAGCTTCATGGTATTTTGTATTTTGCTCAAATGTATATGCAAATCTTAATAAGTTCTCCTCATCAAAAGCATTGGCAATAAATTGAATACCAATTGGCATATTATTTGATTTTGCAAAACCACCAGGAATACTAATTCCAGGAAGACCAGCAACGTTTACTGGTACAGTAAACATATCCTCTAAGTACATTTCAAGAGGAGATGCATCATGTGCTCCAAACTTAAATGAAGTATTTGGAGCTGTAGGTATCATAATAACATCTACATCTTCAAAAGCTTTTTTAAATTCATCCACAATTAATGTTCTAACTTGTTGTGCTCTTTTATAATATGCATCATAATATCCTGCACTTAATACGTAAGTACCAAGCATAATTCTTCTTTTTACTTCTGCTCCAAAACCTTCTGTTCTAGATTTTTTATATAAATCATCTAAATCGCTAAATTCTTTTGCTCTATGACCATATCTAATTCCATCATATCTTCCTAGGTTAGATGATGCTTCTGCATCAGCAATTATATAATATGTTGGTAGACAGTTCTTTGCTGTTTTTAAAGATATTTCTTTAACTTGTGCACCTAGAGATTTTAATGTTTCAATAGCACTCTCATACGCCATCTTTACTTCTTCATTTAAACCTGTAGAAATAAAATCTGTTGGAATACCAACTACTTTTCCTTTTATATCATTTACTAATGCTTTAGTATAATCTTTTTCTTCTAAATTTGCTGAAGTAGTATCTTTTTCATCATGTCCAGATATTACATTTAACATAGTAGCAACATCTTCAACTGTTTTTCCAAAAGGACCTATTTGGTCTAGTGATGATGCATAAGCAACTATTCCAAATCTTGAAACTAATCCATAAGTTGGTTTTAAACCTACTACAGAACAGAATGAAGCAGGTTGACGAATTGAACCACCTGTATCTGAACCAAGTGCTGCATAAGCCATATCTGCACTTACAGCAGCTGCGCTTCCACCTGATGAACCACCAGGAACTCTAGTTAAATCCCATGGATTTTTAGTTTTCTTAAAATATGATGTTTCTGTTGATGAACCCATTGCAAATTCATCCATATTTGTTTTTCCAAGAACTATAGCTCCAGCATTTTCTAGTTTTTCAATTACTGTTGCATTATATATTGGCTCATAATTTTCAAGCATTCTTGAAGCACATGTTGTTTTTACACCTTTTATACAAATATTATCTTTTATAGCTATTGGAACACCACCAAGTACCCCAATATCTTCTCCGTTATCTAATCTATCTTGTAACTCTTGTGCCTTTTTATATGCACTTTCACGAGTTAATGTAAGATACGCATCTACTTGTGCCTCTTTATCATCTATACGAGAGTAGACACTATCTAATACTTCTTTTATAGTTACTTCTTTTTCTTTTATCTTCTTTGCTATTTCAGTCAAAGTTAAGCTGTATAAATCCATTATTATTCCTCCTACTCTACAACTTTAGGAACACTTATACATCCTGCATCTTTACTAGGTGCATTTTTAAGTATTTCTTCTCTGTCAAATGATGGTTGCATTACATCTTTTCTAAATACATTTTGTATATTTAATATATGTGCTGTTGGTTTAACACCTTCAACATCTATACTAGAAAGTTGATTTGCAAAATCTACGATACTAGATAAATCTTTAGTATACATTTCTAGTTCTTCATCTGTTAAATTTAATTTTGAAAGTTTTGCAATATGCAATACATCTTCTTTTGATACGCTCATCTAAAAGCCCCCTTTACATATACTGTTTATTATACTTTAAATGATTTTTTCTGTCAAGTACAAATGCCTATATCTAGCTATTTTTAAAGAGTTAAAGTCTAAAATTATCTAATTTTGTATTCAATAAAAAAAATTTATTTATATAAAAAAAGTAAAGGAATATTTAACTATTCCTCTACTAATTTATATCACATTTATTCTTCTTTTTTATCTTCGTTATTTTCTTGTAATTCTTCTTTTTGAGTGTCTTTGCTATCCTCATTTACTTCTTCAGTTTTTATCTCCTCTATTTTTTTATCTGTTAGATAATCTTCTTTCTTTGGAGCAACTGGTGTATTAGTAACTTCTTTTTTCTTCTTGTTATATACAATTATAATTACTATTACAACAACTATTAAAACTAAAGCTAATATTATTAATATTAAATATACTTTATTGCTCATTAAGAAACTAACTACATTTTCATCCTCTGTTTCTTGAAGTAAACT
This sequence comes from uncultured Clostridia bacterium, assembly GCA_947631415.1. Taxonomy (GTDB): domain Bacteria; phylum Bacillota; class Clostridia; order TANB77; family CAG-465; genus CAG-465. Next base: position 11,610 of record CANRLG010000005.1, on the reverse strand, counting down.
ATCATCTAATTTTTCTGTTGTAAACAAGAATTTAGAATTATGTGTAACTGAGAATGTATAATATCCATCAGAATCTGCTACAAGATTATTTACTACTTCTTCAAATTTTTGTGTTAAATCATCATAGTAATATACATATATGCTATTTGAACCTAAAACAGTTTTCATTTCAGAAGTTTGTTTAATCTTTATTCTAGCTTTACTTGGTAAATTACCATTTGAAGCAAAGTTAACAACTACTCCATTTTCTCCTACAAAATTTTTTATCTCATCAAATCTTGAAACTAAAGAATATGACTTGATACTTACATCTATATCTTTTGTTGTTGTTATCTCTTGACCAATAAATATAAATTGATTTCCCTTATAATTAATTATTAATTCAATTGTTTTTCCTTTTACTGCATTAAAGATATCTTCTGAAATTACAGATTTTGTATCTGCATTTATTATAACGCGTTGTACATTATTAGATGTAGCAATTTCAGTTACATCATCTGATGTAATTTCTTCATTATTATATTCAAGAGTAGTATTATCTCCACTATTTACTTTTATTTTGTTATCAAAATTATATGCTATTGAAGATTGGTCTTCATCTTTTGAATATATTGTTGTTGAATTTGAATTAGATAATACTAGTTTTGTTAACTCATAAGTACCTTCTTTTGTACTGCTTGCAAAACTAATATAGTCTTTTCCACCATCTTTTTTCATATATGCAGTAACTAACTGTTCTGTTTGAGTATTCTTAAATGTAAATTTAGCACTACTAACTTCTACATCTGTTTGTAATATAACTCCTAGGTTTTCACCTATTGCTATTTCATCCTTTTCAAAGTCTATTTTCTTAAGCTCTATATCTTTTATACTTTCATTTTTTTCTACAGTTATACTTAATTTATTTTCTATGTCATTTGCTCCATACATTTTTGTAAATGTTCCTGAGCCATAAGAAGTTGCATTAAGTATTATTGATGAAAAATCATAAGTAGCTGGAACTGTTTCTTCTGGTATTGTTATAAATGTAGTATCTCCTTCAAATTCTAATTGTGAAGTAAATCCTAAACCTATATTGTTATTATAAAAAGTTAAAGTTGCACCATTTAAACAATTTCCGTAAGTATAACAATGTAAATATATTCTTTGTCCAGCCTGTGCTGAAGTATTTTCTGCTGTAAGTTGTGTTAATAATATAAAATCATCTCTAGCATCATCACTTGTAGCATTTGGACTAGTCGCATTGCCATAATCTACATCACTGCAAGTTGCATTTGGACTAGTAGCATAACAAGATGGGTCTGCTTCAATCTCTTGGTAACTATTTGTTGTTATTGTAGTAGCTTTAGACATCAAATAACCTTCAAGTGAAGGAATTTGTATTCCTGAAATTGCTACTCCAAAAATACATCCAAGTGAGAAAATTAGAAAAATAAATAAATTTATTCTCCATGTAAATATTTTTTTCTTTTGTTCTTTCATATATTACACCTCTATATAATAAATTATATTTTTAATTTTAACTTTTTTCAACATTTTTTGCAGATAAATTAAGTAAAGCAAGTGTACTCCAAAATATAGGTGTAATAATTACGACCCATAAATTGAAAAAGTCTTGAATTATATAGCAAGTTATAGCAGATAAAATTACCATTTTTTCTTTATTTTCTTCTACTAAATTTTTAGATTTGAAATTTAAGACTTCCTTGAAACTATAAAATAATAATCCTAAATATGCTATTAATCCTACTACTCCAATATTAATTAACATTGTAAGATATACGTTTGCTGCTGTATCATTTATGGTATATTCTCCAATAGATGCTACATCATCTGAAAATCTCGACATAAATCTAATTGCAAAAGTATCTGAACCTGAACCTAAAATAGGGTAATCTTTAACAAGTTTTAATGTTCGTCTCCACAAAAATACTCTAAATGTACCATATTCATCCTTTAAATTTCCATGAAGGATTTCATGTATTTCAGATAACATACCTATTTTTAAATCTACAAAGTAGAAAAAAGCTACAATAACTAGTGCGCCAACAACATACAATAAATAAATATTTCGTATTATCTTTTTATTACTAGATACATCATAATCCACATTTTTAAGTATTTTAGATAAAATCGTTAAAATAACTATAACTACAATGAATAGAAAAACAATATAATTAAATTGAAAATCTAGCACTATTTTAGCAATGTCATAATGATATTGCGTATTCATTATAACATTTATACAATTTGCAATCATAACCATATTTACTACATCTAATGTTTTTCTTAATCTTTTTGAACAAGTTATAATAAACGGAAATGCTAACATTATAATTGCAAGTAATCCTACTTTACCACTATTTACATCTATTATATTTAATATAAAACTACACATTGCGACAGAAACTAAGTGTAGAATTTTCTCAAATTTATTATTATCCATATAAATATATGCAAAAGCAGATATTGTAATAAGTATACAATAAAGTGCAGAAATAAAATCTACGTTTCCTATTGTACCCATAAAGCTAACATTATGTGTTCCTATCCCATCTTGATACATATTTAATGGGTTAAATCCTATAAATTGCAGTATAGCAATAATATTTAATAATATGGCAGATATTGAAAAGTACATTATATGTCTTCTCTTAAATTTACCAAATGTAGTAATTAATAAAAAGGTTACTACATACAATGTCATATTTATTAGTCCTTCTCCTCTGCCTACACCATATAACAAATTAGCTGTACTTTTATATGGAGATAAAATACAAGACACAAGATTTACAAGCCAAAATACAATAGCAAAAATTTGTACCTTAGATATTTTTCTTCCCTTTAAAATATTTTTTCTCTCTATTAGTAGATAATACAAATATGTTACTATATTTACTAGTATATATCCGCTAGAAAGAATTAAAAACGCTTTATATTTACATTCAAGTATTCTAAAAAATCCCGTTGAATCTACAATAAGTGGAAAGATTATTATAACTAAGAAAATATATATGTCCGTGATTTTTTCAAAAATATCTCCACTAAAATATTCTTTAATTTTCTTCATTTTTCTCTTTAATATATTCTTCTATCATTTCAGATATAGAATTTACCTTTCTCCATACACTTGATGGTATTTGACTTACTATAAGCTCAATATTAAATGTTTCTTCTATACATGAGATTAACTCTAAAAAGTCCATAGAATCTATTACTTCATTTTCAATTAAGTCTATATCTGGATTTGCTTTAAATTCTTCATTTTCAGATATTTCATATATAATTTCAATTATTTTATCTCTCATTTTATCTTTTCCTCTATCTTTTTTACATCTACTTTATAATTTTCGTTAATAGGTAACTTTTTCACAATTTTTATTTCAGGAAACATATAGTCTGAAATACTATTTTTAAGCTTTTCTTTTAGTTTTTCTTTTGTGTCTTTCGTAACAACATATACTATTATCTTTTTTACTTTACCTTCTCTATTTCTTTTTACTGTTGCTACACATTTACTTACACTTTCAACACTCATTATTTTGCTTTCTATTTCCCCTAGCTCTACTCTATATCCGTTTAATTTAATTTGTCTATCTTTTCTATACAAATAATACAACTTATTATCTTCTATATATCCTATATCTCCAGTAAGATATGCTCTTTTTCCTTCAAATTCTACAAATGCTTCATTTGGATAATTTATATATCCTTTTGATACTAAATCTCCATAAATTAATATATTTCCTTGTGTACTTACTCTCATTAAATTATCATCTACAATGCAAAAAGTATTATCCATATAATTTCCTGCAGGAACTTTATATGGTAACTCATGTATTGTTTCCATTGTTACAGCTACAGTACATTCTGTTGGACCATAAGCATTATGTATTACTACATTTTTAAATCTTTCTTTTATCTTTTTTACTGTATTTAGAGTTAATGTTTCTCCACAAGTAAATATTGTATTTAAGCATCTAAAATTATCCTCATTAAATGTCCTATCTACAAGCAAATATTCTATAAATGATGGTGTAGCTATTATTACTTCTACATTATTTTCCTTTATTTTTTTATATAATCTTGGATAATCTTTTATCTCTTTTGCTGTTAGCATAACATATTTTGAACCTGTTAATAAAGTTAAATATATATCTGCAACAGATAGATCAAAAGAAAACAATGCTTGATTTAATATTACACTTTCTTCTATATTAAATTTAGCTATTATTTTATTACAAAATGTATCTAAATTATTGTATGTAATTTGTACTCCTTTAGGACTTCCTGTACTACCTGAAGTAAAAATTATATAATATATATCTTCTGGTTTAATTTGTGGTATAAGTTCAATTTCAATACTTTTTTCTGTCATTATCTTTTCTAGTTCATCTACTATGATTTCTCTATTTACATTTTCTACTTTTAAAGTTATTGTATTTAATATTAAATCTGGCTTTATTATATTAATTATATCTTGTATTCTTTCATCACTAAAAGAAACATCTACTGGAATATAACTAATTCCAGAATATGCACAGGCAAGCATACAAACTATATAATATACACTTTTATGACCATATATAATTATTTTATTATTTTCACTTTTTATAGTATTAAGGTAAATATATAAATTTAAAATGTATGTATATAATTGAAAATACGTAATATTTTCTTCATTGCTAAAAATATTATCTTTTTTCTCTAACATTACTTTTTTTATCTTGTCTAGTATCATATTTTAGCTCCTTATTTGCTCCTTTGGAATTAAATTATAATCATACATAACTTTTGAATGATTTTTTAATATTAACTCTTTTTCTACTTGCTTGTCTGTATTTTTATCTATTTTCAATCTATACACGTTACTATTTCTGTAAAATATTCCATCTTCTTCTTTTCTATAAAAACTATCTTCTTCAACTAATTTATATTTAACTTCTAAAGGTTTAATAGAACGTATTTCTCCGTATAACATTACCTCATCCTGCCATACTCTAAGTTGTACTGGAACATCTAAAGTATTTTTAAACCTATAATCTATCGTTTTATATGCTACAGATGTTCCTGTTCCAAAAGGTACAGTTCTCTTAAAATCTGGGAATAATGCATCTGTATGATGATGAAGTTCAACTACTTCAAGTGGAGTGTGTAATACTAAATAATGTATTAAATTTGCCATTTGACATAGTCCTCCACCATAGTTTTGACCAAACTTTCCACTAGATATTGTTAAACCTTTTAAATATCCTCTTTTTTTAGTAGGGTTTCCTATTGTATTCCAAAAAGAAAAGACTTCTCCAGGTTTTATTATTAATCCATCAATTTCTTTTCCTGCAAGTTCTAGATTTTTGGCTTTATTTATCTGTAACTGCATATCTACTCCATAGAGTTTTCTGCGAATTATTCTTGCATCACCTTTCCATATATACTTAAAATTTTCTTTATTTTTCTGTTTAGCAATATGATTTTTTTGAAATAAATCTTTTATATCTTTTCTAAGATTTTCTTTAACGGTAGATATTTTATATGGAATTTTGCCGTACTCACAAAATAATTTCCTTTTCTTCATATATAACACCTGTAAAAAATATATCATAAGAAATATTAATTTTCAATTTATTGCAAGAAAAAGTAGGCATAACCTACTTTTTTAACATTATCATTTTATTATTTATTTTCTTAATTTTATCCTTCTTCTAAATAAATATTTTGGATTATATAAATTAACAATCATTGCAACTATACTTGCAACTACTGTATTAAGCATTACACGTAACGGATATAACCAACTTATTGTGGCAGGTTCATCTAATACTATAGCAAGGAACACGTAACATGAAATTAAAATATATTCTGACCTGTCTATTATTTTACTGCATAAATATAATATGATAAACACACCTAAACTTGCTATAATTGCATCAAGTATTTCAATCTTTAAAATATATCCTATGCACATTGCTATTGTTCCAAGTATTCCTCCAATAATAGTAGAGGATATTCTATTTCTAACTTCATTAAACGACTCTGATACATCACTTTGTATAGCAAGAATTGCTACAATAGCCATATCATACATTTGTAAAATTCCATGACTAAGATGAGATAATAGTATAACAATAAAAACTGATAGCACTGTCTTTATTATTCTCAAACCTGGCATCTCAATATTAATATTTTTCATAAAATCTACCTCTATATTATGATATTAACATAATATAAAAAAATAGTCAAATAAAAAAGTGGAGATAGACATATCCGTTCATCTATCTCCTTGAAAGTTTATATATGAAAAAACCTATTTTTTTCGTTCATTTTTTGTATAGGAATTGTTTAATCTTAATATTAGTTATGGACAACGTAAATTTTAAAGCAAAAACTTACTAAACTCTCCTCTCATTTATCACCCTCTCTCATTATCTACATTTTATAACTTAATTGTGTTAATAATATGTATTAAATGTAAAAATCTTATGAAGTAAATAGCATTGTTTATGTTAGAGATTAGAAAATACTATTAAACTTCTTAGTATTATTATATACATGACTTGTGAAAAAATGATGAAGAAAAAATGAAAAAACTAAGAAATGCAGAATTTCCTAGTTTTTTGTCTAATTTTATTTATCTTCCTTTTTATCTAATTCCTTGTTCATATCTTTTTTTGAAACTCTCTCTATGTCAAACCAAAATGTTGCGCCTTCTCCTAGTTTAGAGTCAACACCAAAATCTGATTCGTGTTTTAATAATATATTTTTTACTATTGAAAGTCCTAAACCACTTCCTTGAACATTTCTAGTAAATGACTCACTTGCTTTATAATATCTATCCCATATATGTTTTAAATTTTCTTCAGATATTCCAACGCCATCATCTTTTACTTCAACTTTAACTCTCTTAGATGTTGCACTTACTTTTATATCTATATGTCTCTTTCCTTCTCCACTATGTTTAATTGCATTTATTACTAAATTATACAAAACTTGTTCTATCTTAGTTTTATCTGCATAAACATATAAATCTTTCGGAATGTCATATACTATTTCATGCTCTGTATCCATTTGAGCTAGTTTAATTCTATCAATAAGTGATGAAGCTGTTTCTGAAAAATTAAATTTAGTTTTTTCTAAGACCACAATGCCAGATTCTATCTTAGATAAGTCCATCATATCATTTACAAGTCTTGTTAGTCTATCTGTTTCATCTATAATTATTTTTAGATGTTCTTCTCTTTTTGCTTTATTATCTCCAGATAAATCTCTAATCATCTCAGAATATGCTTTAATCATAGTAAGTGGCGTTTTTAAGTCGTGTGATACATTTGCCATCAATTCTCTACGTATCTGGTCTGTATTTTTTAAAGACTCTGTTGCTTTATTTAGTGTATCTGCCAGTTCATCTAGTTCTTCATATCCACATTTTTTAAAGTAAATATCAAAATCACCTTTTCCAAGTATTTTGGCTGTTTCATTCATCTCATTTATTGGTTTTGAAAGTCGTCTTGCCATAAATAATGAAATAATTGTAGATATAATTAACGATATAATTGTAATATATATTAGTTGACTAGTTATAACAGAAGATGTAGCATCTATTGGGTCAATAGACATTAATATAATATAACAATATTCTGTGTCTGGAATTACTTTTCCATATACATATATTTGAGTTTTAAGCCTTTCTATATCTAATGTATAAGACACTTTATTATTTGGACTTTCTGCCATTTTTTCTACAATATCACTAATATCTATAGAAATATTTCTACCTGGTACTTGTGCTAGATTTCCAGAAGTTCCCTCATATCCTGCACCAGTATAGGTTGTGTTTGTATAAAACAATTCACCATCTAATGATAATATATAAATAGAGGCAGAATTTCTATAAGCTGCCTTATCTAATTGCTCTTTAAAATATATAGAGTCTTTAAATGCACTTTCAACTTCTGCTCCAAGTTGAATAGTTTCAGATTTTTTCATAGTTTTATAATATGTTTGCAAGAAAATAACTTGCATAAACCATAACAGTACAAATATTACTACTGCAAGTGTTATAAACGCAAACCATATTCTAAAAGTTAGAGTTTTAGTATTATTCTTCAAATTTATACCCCATTCCTCTTACAGTTACTATTTTATCTCTGTATTTTCCTAGATTATTTCTAAGCATTTTTACATGAGTATCAACAGTTCTATCTTCTCCAAAGAAATCATAGCCCCAAACTTCATTAAGTATTTTTTCTCTAGATAATGCAATATTTTTATTTAGTATAAAATATTGTAGTAATTCATATTCCTTTGGTGTAAGTTCTTTCTTTTGACCATCTACATATACATTTCTACCTAACATATCTATTTCAAGTCCTTCAAAAACATATTTTTCTTGTTTTGCATTAGATACATTGTTTGATTTTGCACGATTAATTACCGCATTAACTCTTGCCATCAATTCTTTTGGGCTAAAAGGTTTTACTACATAATCATCTATTCCAATATCAAAACCATGAAGTTTATCATACTCTTCACTACGTGCAGAAAGCATAATTACAGGCATATCTTTTATCTTCTTAATTTCTTTTATAGAAGAAAAACCATCAAGTTTTGGCATCATTATATCCATTATTATTAAATCATAATTATTACTTCTACATTTTGCTATAGCTTCCATTCCATCACAGGCTTCATCTGTTTCAAATCCTTCAAATTCTGCATATTCTTTTATTACATTTCTAATCTTGTCTTCATCATCAACTACTAATATTTTCATAAGCTCTACTCCTTTAAACTATAATATCATCTTAACATAAGAATGTGAAAAAATAATGATACTTTTTTTAAAGATTATATCACATAACCTAATAAAAAAGTATAGTATAAACCTAAAAAAAGCAAGTACTTTTTTAAAAAGTACCTGCTATCTCATCATAATAATTATCAAATTTATCTTTTATTTCTTCAAATTTTACTTTAACTCCTGTGTCTACATTATATCCACTAAACATTATCTTATCATCCTCAAAATAAGAACGAACTATATAATATGTATTAATGTATCCCAGTTCTGCTTTTTCTCCATTTATGTATAAATCTTCATTTTGTAGTTCAATAAATCCTAAAACATAATCTTCTTTTGACAACTTATCCATATAAGTTCCATATTCATACTTTACATTTTCATTTATATCATCACCAAAAGTGATTTTATATTTGCCTCTCATAATAACTTCTTGATTTAATACTTTGTAACTTAAAATGTAATTTTGGCCATCTTCTAAAAACAACAAGGTAGAATTATCACTAAGTGAGAAAACTTTTCCTTTTACATCAAATGTCTGTATATTTCCAAAGACAACACCAAGCAGTACGCATAGTACTATAACAAAAATTAATACTAATAGGATAACTGAAAATATTGAAACATATTGCTTTTCTCCATTTTCAGATTTAGTATGATTATCTGGAATATCTGGACTTTCTTGCTTTTCGTCCATCATATTCATCCTCCAAATCATTTACACAATATTATTATACACAAAGAAAAATAATTGTTAAATATATTTTTTAAAAATTTTGTTATTTTATTTCATATTTTTAACTATTTCATAAGTATCTCTTGCTATCATTAATTCTTCATTAGTTGGCACAACCCAAACTTTAACTTTTGACTGTGGCTTTGTTATTTCTATTTCAATACCTCTATTATTATTCTTTTCTTCATCCACTTCTATACCTAAAAATTTTAAATATTTCAAAATTCTTAATCTTTGCTCAATACCTCTTTCACCAACTCCACCTGAAAAAGTTATAGCATCAAGACCTTGAAGTGCAACAGTATATGCCATTATATTTTTTGCAACAATATAGGCTTGTGATTCAAGTGCAAGGATAGACCTTTCATCTCCGTAAGCATACTCTCTTTCTACATCTCTGTAGTCATCTGATACACCTGAAACTCCCCATATTCCACTCTTTTTATTTATCATTCTTTCAATTTCATTTGCATCTAGTTCTTCTCTACGCATTAAAAATGGAATTATAGCTGGGTCTATATCTCCACAACGTGTTCCCATAGCAATACCACCTGTTGGTGTAAATCCCATACTTGTTTCTACAGATTTTCCATCCTTAACAGCACACAAAGATGCTCCTTGACCTAAATGACAATTAACAATTTTCAAGTCTTTTAAATCTTTTCCCATAAGTTCTGCAGCACGTCTTACTACATATTTATGACTTGTTCCATGAAATCCATATTTTCTAAGTTGATATTGTTCATAATATCTATATGGTAATTGATAAATATAGGCAATTTCTGGTAAAGTTTGATGGAAAGCAGTATCAAAAACAGCTACCATTGGAACATCTAATACTTTTTTAGTTGCTTTAATTCCATCTAATCCCTCTGGATTATGCAATGGTGCAAGAGGTATACAATTTTCAATTTCTTTTAGTACTTCATCATCAATTAAAACAGATTCAGAATATTTTTCTCCTCCGTGAACAATTCTATGTCCTACTGCCCCTATTTCATCTAAAGATGATATTACATTGTATTTTTTATCTTGAATTAAATTCAATACAATTTTTACAGCTTCTTCGTAGTTTCTAGCTGCTTTTTCTATTTCTTCTTTTTCACCTTTTACATTAATTCTAAGACAGGCTCTCTTTCCTCCTATATTCTCATAATTTCCCTTAATTAGTCTTTCTTCATTTTCCATATCTATTAATTGGAATTTTAAAGAAGAACTTCCACAATTTAATACTAATATCTTCATAGCTATCACTCCTTTTTAAAGTGGATATTACATTATATCATTAAAAAATTCAGTTGTAAACAAATTGAAGCTATGAAAAATATCAAAAATTACCTAAAATTCATATATTTTAAATTAAAGTAAAATTTGTGCTATCTCATCCCAATTTTTAACTCTAACTACATTTTGTTTTTCTAATTCTTCTTCTGATATATTTTTATTATGATATGCATCAAATAATAATTTTAAACTAACATTCCCTTGCAAATTTTGTAATCTATCATCTATTTGGATATCAGCAACAAAAATATTTTTAGAGTTAGTAAATATTATCTTCTCTGGGTCAAGAAAGGGAAATTCTCTCATTAAATATTCAAATTTATCTTTGAATAATTTAGCAGATTTTCGTTCTACTCCATACATTACACAAGCTGTACATACGTATACATCATATACTTCATTTAGCCTCTTTAACACCTCTTTTGCTCCCTCAAATAGTATTGCATCCTTATATCCATCTTTAGACAAATAATACTCATAAAACTCTTGTATTTTATTTTCATCTCCTATTATTCCATCTATAATATATTCAGTAAAATCTTCTTCTTTATAATCTGTCCCAAGAAATTCATTTAATATACTTAAAAATCCTGGATGACATATAACAAAATCCAAATCTATTAATATACTCCTCTTTTTATTTTTCATAATTTATCACCAAGTAAATTATATAATAAACATTTTAAAAAATAAAGAAAAGGAGATTTGATAGTTAAAGAACAAAAGTGAATCAAAGATTCACTCCATTGCAAGTTCCTTGCAATGTTTTTTATAAAGAGTTTTTAGCCTTTAA